>CABXZZ010000022.1 GCA_902516825.1 uncultured SAR116 cluster alpha proteobacterium | reverse complement strand
GTTAGCTCTAGATTCGATAGACTATTTTTTAAAAGATCTTCATCAAATATTAGCTCAATTTGATATTCCAATTGAGTCTTTAACATCTGAGGCAGGTATTGGACAGTTTGAAATTGTATTATCGCCTTGCTCAGATTTATGTCATTTAGCTGATGCAATTCTTATTTTAAAACATAGTCTTACAGCATATACACAAGTGAAGGGCTTGTCGGTTTCGTTTGCCGCAAAGCCTAAAAAAAATCTATCAGGTAACGGCTTGCACTGCCATATATCATTAGAAAATCGTCGCTCAGAAAATCTATTTGCAAAAGATGAAGCGCTATTTAACGCTGCAATTGCGTCTGCTCTCAGGCTATTGGAGCCAGCAGCTGCTATTATGGCGCCACTGCCAGAATCTTATGATAGATTTCGGGAAAACAGTCATGCTCCGTTAAATATTGGGTGGGGGTTTGATAATCGCACAGTGGCTATTCGAATTCCCAGTGCCCGTCCTGAGGCCAAAAGATTTGAGCTTCGTTTGGCGGGAGCAGATTGCAATCCATATTTGTTATTCGCTATTTTGGTTTCTTTCATACTAGATGGAATTGAAGAAATGCTAGTACCACCTCCTCCGGTCTCTGGTAACGGATATCATGCCGATTTGAGGAGGTTGCCACGGGACCTTAAAACAGCTTTATCTATTTTTGAAAATTCTGCTCAAATTCGCAGATTACTGCCGTCTACATTAATAGAGATGTTCATTGCTACGAAAAAGCAGGAGCACAGATTAGCATTATCGGGAGATTTTTATGACGAATAATAGCAAGACCCATCACCCCCCGTCTCAAATGTCAGATCAGGCTTGGCGAAATGACTCACCGGATAGAAGGTTTTTTGAGCCCACCTATTCTGGTACTACTAGTTTATTAAGATGCCCCTATTCACATGCTTTTAACACTGCAGATATCGTGGTAGCTGGAATACCTTTTGACAACGCAACAACCTATCGCCCAGGATGCAGATTTGGTCCCAGAGCAATCAGGTCTGCCTCTGTTCAATTAGCAGAATTGCCATCATTTCCATTTGGTTTTGATCCTTTTTCTAAGGTAGACGTTATTGATTCTGGTGATTTTCTATTAAATCCACACAAGCCAGAGACAATTATTTCAGATATTTATGAGCAGGCTAAATCGATTATAAGTTCTGGGGCATCTTTACTTTCGATGGGCGGAGATCATTTCATAAGTTATCCGTTATTAAAAGCATATGCTGAGTTACATGGACCTATTTCACTGCTCCAATTCGATGCTCATTGCGATACTTGGCCATCGACAGGGGAGTTTGATCATGGCACAATGTTTCTTCGCGCTGTGCGAGAAGGACTTATTGATATAGAAAGCTCTTTTCAGGTAGGCTTGCGAACGCATAATGATTTAGATGTAGGTATCAAACAAATAACCTCCCAACAGTTTCACGAAATGGGGACTAAAGCGGTCCTAGAAAAGATACTGTCTCACCTTCAGGGACAAACAGTTTATGTGAGCTTTGATATAGATGTGCTGGACCCTGCCTTTGCCCCAGGCACTGGGACACCTGTATCTGGCGGAATAGCCAGTTGGCAAGCGTTAACTATTATTCGGGGTCTTGCGCCGTTAAACATGGTTGGCTTTGATTTAGTTGAAGTCAGCCCGCCATTTGATCATGCTGAAGTTACTGCCATTGCTGCAGCCACAATTATACATTACTGGATTTGTGTGAAAGCATTTCAAAAGGACTAAATTTGAAAATAATCTTTCATTTTATGCCAATTCATGCCAAGGGCTAAAATTGGTGTTCGAAGTGGCCCACCTGGGAAGGGTATATGTGGGACTTTAATAAGCTGATTAAATCTCTTACTATATCCAGTTGCTGCTTCACTTAGAATATTTGCAGCTACCCCAGAGAATGCAACGCCATGTCCAGAATAGCCTTGAACGTAAATAGCCGTGTCGGAAACTCTGCCAAAATCAGGTATTCTATTAACGGTAACACCAATTCTTCCTGACCATGCTTGTATAATTTTTTTGTGCATGAGATTAGGAAACACAGCTTTCAGGCGATTTTTTAAATCTGCCTCAACATTAGGCGGGTCAGTATTAAGGTAGCTTGCGCGACCGCCAAAAATTAGTCTATTTTGCTTATCAATCCGAAAATAATTTAAGGCTGTATTTCCGTCTGCAATAGCTGCTTTAGATGGAATTGTATCTTCCATTTCTGATTTGCTGAGTGGTTCAGTTGCCATCACGGATGAAGTGACAGGCGCAATACGTCGACGCAGTTTTTTTGGTGAAACTGAACCCAAATAAACATTACCGCATATGACGAGCTGTTCTGCTGTAATGATAAAACCTTTTTCTGTAATTAATTTGTTTTTGTGCTTGTTTGTCGTTATGTGGGATATGGGGCTATTAGTATAAATATTTGCACCCGCCTTTGTTGCTGCTTTTGCAAGGCCAATGAGATATTTTAACGGGTGCAAATGTCCGCTACCACCATCATATAGCCCGCCAATATAAGCATCAGAGCATATATAGTTAAATAAAGAGGACTTGTCAGGAATAGTGGTTAGCTCAGAATATCCCCTCTGCTCAAAACTCCTCTGATAGTCATCTAACTCGCGCATATGTCCTTTATGAATAGCTGTGTGCACATATCCCCATTGAACATCACAGTCTATTTTATATTTCTCGATTCTATCTTTTATAAGAGGAGGTCCCTCAATACCAGTAAGCCAAATATCTTGGTGAAATTCAGGGTCGATATATTTTGAAAGCTTCTCAAAACTAGTAGACCACCCTTGACAAATCTGACCCCCGTTTCGCCCAGAACCGCCATCGCCAATGCTGCCAGCTTCAAACAAGCATACATTATAGCCTTTCTCGCTAAGTGATAAGGCTGTTGAAACTCCAGTTAGCCCGCCGCCAATAATAGCAATATCGCATTTGATATCTTTAGTAAGCGGGCCAAGAAAATCAGGGGGCGTAATATCTAGCTGATAAATTGATTTTGAAATATGAGAAATTGACATTATGATGGATCGTTTAGTGTTTAAGGTTACAATTTTCAAAAAAGCGTTATAGTAGATAGTGTATACTGATTGAAAGAAAAATAGAGTTATTATAAAAAAATAACTCTATTTAAGGCAGATGGAAATTAAAAAAATGGCTAAATATTATAAAGCTGGGAAAAGGATGGTGCCTTGTGCAAAATCAAATGGATCTTCAGCGCTTTGAAGAGCAACATCATCTGCCTCCATTTTCTGATTTTAAAGCTCTAAAAAAAGAAGGCACGCGCATAATCACCCATGCAAACGGTCATATGATTTATGATAGTGAGGGCCATGCGATTTTGGATGCAATGGCCGGTTTATGGTGCGTTAATGTTGGATATGGCAGGGATGAGCTTGTGAATGCTGCCACTGAACAAATGCAAAAACTGCCATATTATAATAGCTTTTTTAAGACTAGTAACGAACCTGTGGCGAAGCTTTCTGCTAAACTCGCGACTATTGCGCAGGAGCATCTAAACCACGTAATTTACGCTAATTCAGGATCTGAAGCTAATGATACTATTATTCGCTTAGTCCGACATTACTGGGCTTTAAAAGGGCATCCTGAAAAGCGAGTCATTATAGGTCGTGAGTACGGGTATCATGGGTCTACTATAATGGCAGCTAGTATGGGCGGTATAAAGGCAATGCATGAGCAATCCGCCAGTGAAGCAGATTTTGAGCATATTAGATCACCCTATGGATTTTTATATCAGGGAAATCAAACAGAAGCCCAATTTGCAGAAAGGTCTGCTATACTATTAAAAGAGAAAATTCTAGATGTTGGCGCTGATAAAATCGCGGCCTTTATAGCAGAACCTGTGCAGGGCGCAGGCGGCGTTATTATTCCTCCAGATGGTTATTTTGAGCATATTCAAAAGATTTGCAACGAGTTTGAGATACTTTTCATTGTAGATGAGGTAATAACTGGATTTGGCAGAACTGGAAATTGGTTTGCTAGCCAAACAATGGATTTAAAACCTGATGTTGTCACACTCGCCAAGGGTCTTACATCTGGATATATGCCAATGTCAGCTGTGCTTGTTAGTGATAGAATTGCTGAACATCTTATTAATGAAGGCGGTGAGTTTTATCACGGGTTTACCTATTCAGGTCATCCTGTATCTGCAGCTGTTGCACTAGCTAACCTTGAGCTTATTGAAACAGAAGGTCTTATAGAGCATGTGCGTGACATAACAGCACCCTATCTAGCAAACGCAATTAAACAACTTGATAGCCATCCACTTGTAGGGGAAACACGCAGCTTTGGGTTGCTTGCTTGTATTGAGCTTGTAAAACATAAATCTGGGCCTGTATTGTTTGAGCCAGTTGGCGAGGTTGGGAAGTTGTGCCGTGACCAAGCAATTAAAGGAGGATTAATGGTGCGTGCTGTGCGAGATGGGATGATCTTATCACCTCCACTAAGTTTTCAGACTAGGGATATTGACATGACAGTTGAAAAATTAAAGCAGGCGTTAGATGCCACTGATTCAGAACTTAAAAAGTGAGCAAATAACAGATGACTCAAAAATTAAAGAAATGGCTTTCAGATCGAAGTATTACAGAAGTTGAATGTCTGGTCCCTGATATCGCTGGCATTCCGAGAGGGAAGATTTTGCCTGCAGAAAAATATCATAAGGTCCTTCAAGGAAGCGGGCTTCGTCTGCCAGAATATGTGTTTGGACAGACAGTCACAGGTGATTACCATGATTCCGTTGTGTTAAATGCGGCTGTTGGGGATGTAGTGTTAAAACCTGACGAAAATGCCGCATATTTGGTGCCATGGTATTCTGAACCAACAGCTCAGATTATCCACGATGCTTATTATTTGGACGATACAGAAGTTACAGTCGCACCCCGGTCTGTCTTAAAGCGAGTAATTAGAGCACTTAACGATAAAGGGCTTTCTGCAATCGTAGCGCCAGAACTTGAGTTTTTTCTCGTATCGCAAAGCTCAGACCCTGATTATCCTTTGAAAACACCACCTGGAAGGTCGGGGAGAGCTGAGACTGGAAAGCAGGCTTATGGCATTGACGCTGTAAATGATTTTGATCCGTTTTTTGAAGATGTTTATGACCATTGCGAGTCTATGGGGCTTGATATTGATACGCTGGTACATGAGGGTGGTGCCGCACAAATGGAAATTAATTTTAATCATGGAGAAGCATTAACATTAGCTGATCAGGCTTTGATCTTTAAACGTACTGTAAGACAAACTGCTTTAAATCATCAAATACACGCAACTTTCATGGCAAAACCAATGCAGTATCAGCCTGGTTCCTCAATGCATTTGCATTGTTCAGTTTGCAATCTGCAAAATGGTGGTAATATGTTCTCTAATCATGCTGGTCAGGATACCGAAGTTTTTAGGCATGCATTAGGAGGATTGCAGCGCTATCTTGCCGGTGGAATGGCATTAATGGCCCCTTATGTTAATAGCTACAGAAGATTCGTCACCACATATGACGCACCTGCAAATGTTGCGTGGGGCGTTGATAACCGCACAGTGGGTTTAAGAGTTCCAGCAGGTGACTATCGGAGCAGACGCATCGAAAATAGAATTCCTGGGGCTGACACTAATCCCTATTTATCAATAGCATTGACATTTGCTTGCATTTTTCTTGGCATTGAAGAAAAAATCGAACCCGCAAAGCCGATGGTTAAAGAGTCTGATAATTTGGTCACATTGCCAAGAAATCTTGACATGGCACTTGATAATCTGGACAAGGCAACGAAACTAAAAGAAGTGTTAGGACTAGATTTTATATCTGTATTTAACGAAGTAAAGCGAGCTGAGGCGGAGGCATTCTTAGAAGTTATATCTCCATGGGAAAGAGAATACTTACTTCTTAATGTTTAAACAATAGTGATGGATGATAAATGCGTTTATCAGTTAGGTTCTAAAATTTTACGCTGATATAATTGTTCCAATCGCTCGCTATACAGTTGATTAATTTGCTGTCGTTTTATTGCCCCAGAGGCAGTCAGACATTCATTCTCAATTGAAAATGGCTCGTCACTTAATACAAAACTTCTTACTTTCTCAAGGGTACTCAGCCTTGCATTGGCTGTTTTGACTGCCTCTAATATTGTTTTAGCTATTTCATTTTGATCATTTTGTAAATTTTTTACCAATAAATGATTTGGAGTAATAACAGCAGTGATATAGGAATGATGATTGCCATAAGCCATTGCTTGATCAATATCTGAGTGCGCCTCTAAGACAGTTTCAATTTTTATTGGGGAGATATTATCTCCGCCTGAATTGATGATAATATCCTTTTTCCTTCCAGTTAGGCTGATATAGCCATCTGCATGAAAAGTTCCAATATCCCCTGTAAATAGCCATCCGTCACGCAATTTTTTCTTTGTAGCAACAGGGTCATTCCAGTATCCTTTCATCACAAGATCCCCACGAATACAAATTTCACCAAGTTTTGTGAGTTTAGCCTCAACGCCAACTAATAATTTGCCAACTGTCTCGATTTTTATTTTTTTTGGAGGATTAGCTGTAATTACTGGTGATGCTTCCGTTTGTCCATATCCTTGCAGAATTCGGACATTCAGGGCTAGGAAGAAATAACCGATATTGGGGTCTAGTGCTGCCGCACCTGAAACAAATGCTTTAAGCCGTCCACCAAGCCGAGCATTAATCTGACGCCTTACTGTCAGGTTTAGATAACCATTCTCGATTTTTTCTAGCAATGCAAGGGGCTCTTTCTGCAAGTTTTTACGTCCCAGATAAACGGCTCTATCCAACATTTTACGATTGAGTATGCCCTTATGCTGATAGGATGCGTGAATTCTATCACGCAAAATTTCATATAATCTTGGAACGGCAGTCATAATTGTTGGTTTGACCTCTAAAATAGCTGAGCTTAGAGCATCCGGTCGACTCACCAAATAAATCTCTGCTCGAATGTGTATCGGGAAGAACAACCCCACTGAATGTTCATATGCATGGCTAAGCGGAAGCATTGATAAAAACACTTCCCGACCTAAGGATAAATCGCGGAGCAGACCTTCAGCGCCAGCAAGATTAGCCATAATTGAGCGATGCGTTAGCATCGCACCCTTTGGTTTTTCATCACCATCCGAGCTGTAAATAATACAACACACATCATCTGCAGACATTTTAGGAAGCTCAAATTCATAATTAGCTTTTGCCATTCTCCCTTCTTCTATTAATTCATCCCAACCTACAATCGCTAGATTAAGTGAGAG
Source organism: uncultured SAR116 cluster alpha proteobacterium (assembly GCA_902516825.1). Classification (GTDB taxonomy): domain Bacteria; phylum Pseudomonadota; class Alphaproteobacteria; order Puniceispirillales; family Puniceispirillaceae; genus UBA5951. Next base: position 17,422 of record CABXZZ010000022.1, on the reverse strand, counting down.
GTAAATTAGTTTACTTTGTTCTATCACAACCATTAAGTAACAATCTCGGGAATCCTGAGCGGCGGTCTCAGCAAGAGTTGTCAGCTTAGAATTAGAACAGATAATAGCTCGAGCGCCTGAATGTGATAGTAGATAGGTTATGTCGGCCTGGGTGTAGGTTGTGAATAGAGGAACAGAAATGGCACCGATAGACATAATGGCGAGGTCGGCTATGATCCATTCAAGCCTATTTTCAGATAGAATTGCTACTCTGGCACCTGCTGTTATACCGCGCTGCACCAATGCGTTTGCAAAAATCTCTACCTGATTGGCAACTTCTCCCCAGCTATGGTTTAACCAATCATTTTTCTGTTTAGTCCAGATAAAAGCTCGATTAGGATGCAGTTTTGCACGATTAAAAAACATCTCGCATAGGGTATTTTCTTTTGGACCTAGTCCTTGAATCTGGGGCATACTCGTCTATTTACATTAGAATGCGTTGCTTGATAATCATGACGCCTTTTGATAAAAATAAACAAGGTAAAATATAGATATTTTTATCCGATCATCGACATGATTTTTTTTTAATAAATAATTTTTTTAATGGCATCAATACTAGCTGTTATATTCCATTTTGCCTAATTATATAAAAGGATTCTAACTAATGGCAAATTCGTTGCCGGTTTGGTCACTAACCGATTTTTATGAAGATATAAATTCAAAACAAATCAGAATTGATTTGAAAAAATGCTCTGACGAGGCTGTCTCGTTAAATCAAAGATATGAGGGCAAAATTGCTTTATTAACTGCAAATGAGCTCGGCAATCTTATTACTCGGTTTGAACAGATAATTAGTGCTGTGGGTAAAATCTCCTCTCATGCAGACCTTACCTTTGCTGCAGATACTAGTAATTCCAAATATGCTCAACACGCCCAAAATATGAGTGAATCAATAAATGAGGTCCAGTCTAATCTTATTTTTGTTGAACTTGAATTAGCATCTATGCCAGAAGAGCGGTATTTAAGAGTATTAGAAGATGAGTCAGTAGCATATTATCAACCATGGCTGAGGTTGGTCAGATTGGCTGCTAAGTATAATCTTGAGCCGAGAATTGAGAAGTTAATCGTTGAACAATCTCCGACTAACAGGAAGGCATGGGCCCGCTTGTTTGATGAAACATTCTCAGAACTACGTTTTGAATTTAATGGTGAAAAACTTACCGAGACCGAAATTCTTAATAAGTTGTCTAAAGCTGATCCCGACATAAGAGCGCAAGCAGCATCGTCATTGTCAGAAGTTTTGAAAAATAATTTGCGCCTTTTTACACTGATTACAAATACCATTTCTAAGCACAAAGATATAGAGGAGCGTTGGAGAGGCTATAAGGGCGTTATATCGTCGCGGAACCTTGCAAATGATGTTGATGACCATGTTGTTGATACCTTGGTTGATACAGTGACGAAAAGAATGCCGGAGCTGTCCCACCGATATTATCAAATGAAAGCTCGTTGGCTTGGGGCGGAGACAATGGCATGGTGGGACAGAAATGCCCCTGTATCAGGAAGTGAGGGGAGAAAATTTAGTTGGAAGGAAGCATGCGAAATTATTCAATCCTCTTTTGATAGCTTTGATCTTGAAATGGGGGAGCTAGCAAGGCAGTTCTTTGATAATTCTTGGATAGATGCAGAAATCAGACATGGCAAAGCATCAGGCGCTTTCTCTCATCCTACTGTAGCTAGTGTTCACCCCTATATTCTAATGAATTTTGAAGGTTATTCTCGTGATGTGATGACATTGGCACATGAGATGGGTCATGGTGTTCACCAGCTTCTCGCAGCAGAGCAGGGGGAACTAATGTCTTCAACGCCATTAACGCTTGCTGAAACAGCATCTGTTTTCTCAGAAATGCTTACTTTTAACGCTATCCTCAATGCGGAAACATCTGAGCAGGCTAAGCGCTTTATGTTAACCGATAAAATTGAGGACATGCTCAATACAGTTGTTCGCCAGATTGCGTTTCATAACTTTGAAAATTTAGTGCACACACATCGCAGAGACGGTGAATTAAGTTCCGAGCAGATATCAAAATTCTGGGTGGAAACACAAAAACAAGCACTTGGACCTGCTATTCGCATTGATGATAGTTTCAAGCCTATCTGGGCATATGTTCCCCACTTTGTGCATTCACCTTTTTATGTTTACGCATATGCATTTGGAGATTGCCTTGTGAATGCACTTTGGCAGGTTTACCAAGATGGCTCAGACCCAGAATTCAACGCACATTATAAAACTCTTTTGAGAAGTGGTGGTACAGTCAGATTTGATAGCGCCTTAGCGCCTTTCTCATTGAACCCATCTGCACCAGAATTCTGGAATAAGGGACTCGATATGATTTCTTCCATGATAGATCAAGTTGAGGATCTACAATAATGGCAGATATTGAGGAGCGCTCTAGCATAAGGGGCAGATTGCGCAGGTATGCCCAAGTAACAAGCACCATGTCTGGCCTCGCTGCAAGGCTCGCGGGAGAGCGATATCTTGGGATTGAACTGGACCGAAGCAAGCATGCCCACCAACTTCGCGAAGCCTTGGGGAGTTTGAAAGGGCCTTTAATGAAAGTAGCCCAAATTTTATCAACTATCCCTGATGCACTTCCAAAAGAATATGCAGAAGAATTAGCAGCCTTGCAAGCAGATGCGCCGTCTATGGGTTGGTTATTTGTTAAAAGACGTATGCGCTCCGAGCTTGGAAATGGTTGGGAGGAAAAATTCGATAGCTTCGATAAAAAGGCCTGTTCAGCAGCTTCTCTAGGGCAGGTACATCAAGCAAGTTACAACAATGTAAAGGTGGCTGTAAAGCTGCAATACCCAGATATGGATTCTGCAATTAACGCGGATTTGAATCAGCTGAAACTTGTTTTTTCTTTATATGAGCGCATTGATTCTGCCATATCAACTAAAGATATCCATTCAGAATTATCAGATAGATTGCGAGAAGAGCTTGATTATCATAGGGAAGCCTTAAATATGCAGCTATATCGATTGATGCTTATGGGCGAAAATGAGGTAGTGCTTCCAGAACCAATTGAAGAGTTATCAACTTCTCGAATATTGACCATGCGTTGGGTTGAGGGTCAAAAGCTAATGAAATATCTTGAAGCAGAGCCATCACAGGAAGATAGAAACAAAGTTGCCATTAATATGTTTCGTACTTGGTATGTTCCTTTTTACTATTATGGTGTTATTCATGGTGATCCACACTTAGGAAATTATTCTATAGGCGAAAATTTAAAGATAAATTTAATGGATTTTGGCTCTATAAGGGTGTTTAGGCCGGAATTTGTGGGTGGCGTGATAGATTTATATAAGGCGCTTCGAGATGGCGATAATGAACTTGCAGTGCATGCTTACTCACAGTGGGGGTTTGACGGTCTTGATAAAGAGGCGATCGAAATTCTTAATATATGGGCAGAGTTTATTTATGGTCCATTACTAGAGGATAGGATTAGGCCGATTCAGGAGTTGAGAGGCGGTAATTATGGTCGCGAGCTCGCTGGTAAGGTTCACCAGGAGTTAAAACGAATAGGTGGGATAAAGCCCCCACGTGAATTTGTTTTAATGGATAGAGCCGCAGTCGGTCTCGGTTCTGTTTTCATGCATCTAAAAGCAGAGGTGAATTGGCATCAGCTCTTCCATGGAATGATTGATGACTTTTCTTTAGAGGGACTTCAAATACGTCAAATTAAGGCTATAAAGCAGATAGGTCTTCCGGAGAGTCTTCTCGGGGTATAGAAGTACTATAAATAAATAATCTTATCAATTATGAAGTCATTACGGGGTTATTTGCGCTAGAAGCTGATCAAGAGACGCTTTTGCATCGCCATATAGCATGCGGGAATTATCTTTGAAGAAAAGAGGATTCTCAATACCTGAATAGCCTCGTCCTTGTCCCCTCTTGGATATAATAACCTGTCCTGCTTTCCACACCTCTAAAACAGGCATGCCAGCAATTGGACTATTTGGGTCATCCTGTGCAGCTGGATTAACAATATCGTTTGCACCAAGGATTATTACCATATCCGTATCTGAGAAGTTGTCATTAATTTCATCCATTTCCATAACAATATCGTAAGGCACCTTAGCCTCAGCGAGTAACACATTCATATGTCCTGGTAATCTGCCTGCCACTGGGTGAATGGCGAAGCGAACATTTTTACCTTTATCTCTTAACCGGCGAGTAAGCTCTGAGACAGCGCTCTGTGCTTGTGCAACTGCCATTCCGTAACCAGGCACGATAATGATACTTTGCGCATCCCTTAAATCTGCTGCAACGCTTGATGTATCAGTTGCTACCATCTCACCTTCTACTTCTTGTGCAGGACCAGTAGAAGTACCCCAGCCGCCTAAAATTACAGAGACAAAACTACGGTTCATTGCTTTGCACATAATATAAGATAGAATAGCTCCTGATGCTCCTACCAACGCGCCAGTAACAATTAGCAAATCATTACCAAGAAGGAACCCAGTGGCGGCTGCTGCCCAGCCAGAATAGGAATTTAACATTGATACAACTACGGGCATATCAGCACCACCAATAGCCATTACAAGATGCGCACCAAATATAAATGCTATCAAAGTCATAAGGTATAGTGTCCATGACCCCGAATGATCTAAAAATAGGGCGCCAAGCCATAAACATGCTAATACGGCGGCTAGATTTAACCAGTTTCTTCCCGGCAGAAGCAAAGCTTTCCCATCTATTGATCCAGATAACTTTCCGTAGGCAATAACGGAACCCGTTGCAGTAACTGCGCCAATAAATACACCAACGAAAATTTCTACATCATGAATAATTAGCTCTGCTCCAGTAAGGCCGGAGGGCGGGTCAATATGTGAGTTTATACCAATAAAAACGGCAGCTAATCCAACAAAGGTGTGAAGGGCAGCTACTAGTTGTGGCATGCCAGTCATTTCAACACGCTGTGCTACTATCACGCCAATAAAACTTCCTATCAATATCATAGGAATTATCCAGACAAAACCAGAAACTTGCGGCCCGAATACGGTTCCAAACACAGCCAAGGCCATACCAACAATACCAAACCATACAGCTCGTTTTGCTTTTTCCTGATTAGAAAGACCGCCCAGTGATAATATAAATAACACACTAGCGGTTATATAGATGGCAGTTACAATATTAGAACTCAGCATAGGTTGAACCTTTTAACTCTTTTGGAACATAGCAAGCATTCTTCTTGTTACCATAAATCCACCGACGATATTGATGGTAGCAATTAGGACTGAAATACTTGCAAGTAAAGTGACGATAAAACTATTAGACCCAATTTGCAGCAGAGCTCCAAGAATAATGATGCCTGAAATCGCATTAGTTACAGCCATCAATGGTGTATGCAATGCATGACTAACATTCCAAATTACCTGAAAGCCCACAAAACAAGACAGAGCAAAAACAATAAAATGTTGCATAAAGCTAGCAGGAGCATAGCTACCTATAAGTAGCATAAACAATCCGCCAAAAACGAGAAGACCAATTTGCTGCTGCCCTGACTTTCGGATAGCTGCTTGTTCAAGAGCCTCTTTTTCTGCAGCGGTTAGCTCTACATGATCGGAAGTTGCAGTCTGCCTCCCAATGGCAGCAACTTTTGGTGCTGGAGGCGGAAACATTAAATCGCCGTTGTAACTAACTAATGCGCCACGGATAACATCATCTTCAAGATTAATATAAATTTTTCCATCATTTTCAGGCGTTAAATCATCTAGCATATGGCGAATGTTTGTTGCATATAAACTAGAGCTTTGAGCGGACATCCGACTAGGAAAATCTGTATAACCAATTATGGTGACACCATTCTCTGTCTGTATAATTTCATTTGGTTTGGTCAGGTCACAATTACCGCCTTGCTCAGCAGCAAGGTCAACGACCACAGAACCGGACTTCATCAATCCAACCATTTCAGCGGGCCATAATTTTGGCGCTGGTCTTCCTGGAATGAGAGCGGTTGTTATTACAATATCTATTTCTGGGGCTTGTTCGCGAAACAAGGCCATTTCTTTCTCTATGAAATCTGGCGAGGCTGGTTTTGCGTACCCGCCTTCACCTGAGCCATCTTCATTAAATTCTAGCATTAAAAATTCAGCGCCCATGGATTCGATTTGTTCTGCAACTTCAGGTCGCACATCAAAGGCACGAACGATTGCACCAAGTGATTGTGCAGTTCCAATAGCAGCAAGGCCAGCAACGCCGGCACCAATGACAAGAACTTTCGCAGGTGGCACTTTACCAGCAGCTGTTATTTGCCCTGTAAAAAATCGCCCAAAATGGTTACCAGCCTCTATAACGGCTCGGTAACCAGCTATATTTGCCATCGAAGAAAGCGCGTCCATTTTCTGTGCGCGGCTAATCCGAGGCACCATATCCATCGCAATCTGACTGCTACCAGATGATACAACACGGTCTAGTAATTCTTTGTTTTGGGCAGGCCAAAAAAAACTTACCACTGTTTTGCCTTTTTTTAGGTACGCCTCTTCAGTTTGGCTGACTGCTTGCACCTTTATAATTATGTCGGATTGCTTCCAAATACTTGCAGCGGTTTTAACAATCTTCACACCGGCTGCTCTATAGGTAGCATTCGAAAAACCGGCATCTGTGCCGGCACCGTCCTCAATAACACATTCGAATCCTAATTTTTGTAATTGACTAGCACTATCAGGCGTCATTGCGACACGTTTTTCATCAGCTTGTATTTCTTTTAAAGCACCAATAATCATAATTTTTAGACCCATTCCAATCTTTATATAATCCCAATGCCTAGCCAGATGGTAGTCATTTAGCAAATAGCCCAGAGATTCTATAGGAGTTTTTATTTATGCGTTAATTATTAAGATTAAGAACCCTGAGATTTTTTATTTTTAACAGCAACCTTTGTTTGAATCAAAACCAAAAACAAAACCGCCTCTAATTTCAGGAGACGGTTTTTTCATAAACACCACAATGGGGAATTAGTAGCCTTCACGTTCCATGCGCTTGCGCATTAATTTTCGAACGCGGCGTGTCGATTCCGCTGCTTCTCTGGCACGACGCTCTGATGGTTTTTCGAAATTACGTCGATTCTTCATCTCACGAAACATGCCTTCGCGTTGCATTTTTTTCTTCAGCACTCTAAGTGCCTGATCTACATTATTTTCTCTCACAGCGACATACACAGATTAATATCCTTATTTGTATATATTTTGAAAAGGTATTTTGGAGGCCAAATGATATCATATTGTCAAAATATTTGCAAATATTGTCTTTTGTTCTTGATTTACCCTATATAGAGCAGAAGAGAGTATGGAAAGGAATATTGGGATAGTCATGATAGACCCTAGCAGAATGAAAGATCCGGAACGTATCAATATAATACGAGCTTGTATGGTGCATGTACCCTTTGATGGCTGGAGTATGAAAAGTCTGAAGCTGGCCGCTAAGGATTGTGCAATAGATGAAGGTGATATCTATCGCATTCTACCGCGAGGTGTTGAAGAAGCAGTGGAAATATATGCCGATCTAGCGGATGAAGACATGGTATCGGCATTTAATGAAGCGATGTCTAAATCACAAAGTGCTCCGCAAGGGATGACAGCAAAGATTAAGCTATTGGTCCTCGTGCGTTTGGAGCAAACATCTTCGCACAAGGAAGTTGTGAGAAAAACGTTGCAATATTTGCGCAAACCCTCTCATGCAAAACTTAGTCAAACACTTCTGTACAATACGATTGATCGGATTTGGAGGGTTGCAGGCGATGATTCAACCGATTTCAGTTTCTATACAAAGCGTGGATTGCTTGGGGCGATATATAGCGCAACACTACTATATTTCTTGGTAGATGATTCAGGGTCCATGGACAATATCTCTGCCTTCCTTGATAGACGACTAAAAGAAATATCTATTCTCCCGAAATTATCGAAGCCGCTGAGGAACCAGTCCCAATTTGTGGCAACAGCTATAGGAAAAACTTTTTTTTCAATTGCAAAAAATATATCCCAGCAAATGGCTAAACGCAGATACTGACTGCTAGCTTTAAATTTTACTTTTTTACTTTTTTATAATAAAATATCATTTCGCTTATAATGACAATAACCTAGAAGCACCAAAACGAAAAAAACGGTTGCTGGACAAAAGGGATAGGTTGAATGCCCATCAGGGTTCCAGATAATTTGCCAGCTTTAGACGACTTAGAAGCAGAAGGGGTTGATTTGATCGCTTCTGGTCAAGCCACTAAGCAGGATATCCGCCCTTTAAGATTGCTTATGCTTAATTTGATGCCAACAAAGAAAGCGACAGAAATTCAGTTTGCAAGATTGTTTGGTTGCTCGCCTTTGCAAGTTGAGCTCATCTTAATGACAACAGAGAGTTATACGCCTCGTAATACAGAACCAGCTTATTTGAGGAGGTTTTACAGGCGTTTGAGCGATGTTGAGGGTGAGTATTTTGATGCTCTTATAGTAACAGGCGCACCCATTGAGACAAAACCATTTGAAGACGTGAGTTACTGGAATGAGTTAGTAGATATTCTGGACTGGTCAAAAACACATTGCTTCAGGCGTCTAGGTATTTGTTGGGGAGCGCAGGCACTATTATATCATTTCCATAATCTTCCAAAATACCAGTTGGACACTAAATTTTTTGGCATTTACAATCATTCAATTACGTCACATTCCGGTCGTCTGATGCATGGATTCACGACAACATTTCCAATGCCCGTATCACGTTTTACAACGAACAAAAAGCAGGATATACTAGATCGGGGTCTGATTATTCTAGCTGAAAGCGATGAGATCGGAGTCGGTATGGTTCGGGACAAATCAACCGGAGATTTGTTCGTTCTTAATCATCTGGAATATGATGCGGAAACACTAAAAGCAGAATATGTTCGCGATAAAAAAGATGGGCTAAATACACCGATACCTGAAAACTATTTTCCAGAAGATAAATCAGAATTAGCGCCGCAAAATTATTGGCGACCATTTGCTTATCTTTTATGTGCAAACTGGCTGAATGATTTGTATCAAGATACTATTTTTGATTTAACAGAACTTGAAGATGATAAGCGGTTGTAAATTAAAGCCGTGTTTAATTAGAAAATGTTTTTGGCTTGGTAGCCCTCATTCAACCCAAGTAATGTGACCCATTTTTCGGTCAATCTTGGGGTCTTCCTTGCCATAGTCATGCACATAACTCTTAGCATTTGAATATCCGCTTTGAAGTTCAGATACAGACTGACCAAAAATATTTTTCATGTGCCATTTTTTGCTAGTTTCTACCTCCCCAAATGGTAGACCAGAGACACTTCGAACTAATTGATGAAACTGACTGGTTTTGCATCCCTCTATTGTCCAGTGATAAGAGTTGTGAGGTCTTGGCGCAATTTCATTAAAAACAAGTGTGTTTTCCTCTGTTAAAAATAATTCCATTGCCAGTAGGCCAACGACTTCGAGATGATTTGCCATCGATTCCACGTAATCACATCCTGCATCAATTACACTCTGTGGCAGAATTGCAGGTGATGTAGAGTGAATAAGAATTCCATTTTTGTGGTGGTTGAGGGTGGGCGGAAAGATTATAGTCTGACCTTTAGTATTTCTAGCAATTAAAAAACTAATTTCTTTTTTGAAATTAACAAAGGATTCTAAAATCGCAAAGTCGGTATTGATGCCGTGCCATAGCTGTTCTGGGCTATCACCGCTTTTGGTGCGTATTTGACCTTTTCCGTCATATCCCAATTTTGCAGTCTTAAGGATAGCACTGCCATCAAGTGCGTCCAAAGCATCAGATAAATCAGATATAGATCCTATTTTCCAATATGGAGATGTTGGAATACCGAGTAATTTGGCAGTTTCTTTTTCGATTAATCTTTCTTGTGCGGTTGCGAGTGCTTTTATCCCTGGGCTTTTTAGAACAGATTCCGGCGCCATTTCAAGAGCGCTTATGGGAACATTCTCAAACTCACACGTTACAGCATCTACAACATTGTAAAAATGATTTAGCGCATTCTGGTCGCTATATTCAGCCTCAGTTAATTTATTACATATCTCTCCTGCTGGGGAGTTATTTGCATCCGGCGCAAACACATGGCAAGAAATACCATAATCTGCAGCTGCTTGAACGATCATCCTACCTAACTGGCCACTGCCAAGAATGCCAAGAGTAAAATCTGACATCATCTACTCGGATATAAATCAACTTTGTCACTTTGCTGAAGGCGCCAACTGACAAGAGTATTTTGTATAGATTTATGTTCAAGCGAAAGAATTTCTGCTGCAAATAGAGCGGCATTTTTTGCCCCAGCATTGCCAATGGCAAATGTTGCTACTGGAACACCGGCAGGCATCTGAACTATTGATAACAGGGAATCCATTCCTTTTAATGCTTTAGTTTCAACAGGAACACCTAATACTGGTATATGTGTATAAGCAGCAACCATTCCTGGGAGATGCGCTGCTCCTCCGGCACCCGCTATAATAACTTTTATGCCATTCGATGAGGCTGATTTTGCAAATTCGGCCATTCTATCTGGTGTCCGGTGTGCAGAAATAATTTTCGTTTCATGGGGTATAACAAGCTCTTCTAATAGAGAGGACGCCTCTATCATAACTGACCAATCCGACTGGCTCCCCATAATAATCGAGATTTTCGGTGTGTCTTTATTCATCGTTATTACTCTCTAAAAGCAAATGACCTAATATCGAAGAAAGAGTAATACAAAGCTTTACCCCAATCCGTAGATAATCCATTCAGGCAATTATATCAGGTACGATTAAAGCCTTCAGTTTAATTATCTCGTCTTTTAAACCCAATTTTCTTTTTTTTAATCGTTGTAATTGAAGCTGGTCGAATTCATGACCTTTAACCATTGAATCAATTACATCGTCTAAATCGCGATGTTCAGATAAAAGGTCTTCTAATTTTTTGCGTATATAATTAGCATGTGTATCTTGCATTGATTTTCAGCTTCTTCTGCATAAGGTCTACAGCGTAATTTTATGTCAGTTTCACGCTTCAGGAAAAAGCGTCTCGGCAGTCTTTAGACCTATGCATACCTCATTACCTTATGGGATTTCAGATAACCTTTCGACCTGTTCTTCGCTTGCTTTTGGCTTTCCACCTGCTTTTTCAATAGCTAAATTTAAATCAGACTGCGTGCAAAGTCCTAGCATCGCAGGATGCTTAGCTGTAATATTAGTAATATTCCAGTGCGTGCGTTCTCTGATTTTTTTTATTGTTTCTTTCGTTGTGCCAATAAGTTTTCCAATTTGAGTATCAGATATCTCTGGATGATGTTTTACAACCCATGCTATTGCATCTGGTTTATCTCCGCGTCTTGCTACAGGGACATAACGAGGACCTTTGGTGCGAGACGTTGGTTGAGGCAGATTAGATTGGTTTTGTACTAGTTTTTCCTTTGCATCCTGCTCACATCTGCGAATTTCATCTTTGCTGAGTTGGCCGTTTACAACGGGGTCGTAGCCTTGGATACCTATCGCAACTTCACCATCCGCAATTGCTTGAACTTCTAGAACATGAAGGTCACAAAAATCACCGATCTGTTCAAAGCTTAAACCGGTATTGTCTATAAGCCAAACGGCTGTTGCTTTGGGCATAAGCAATTGTGTCATTAAAAATTCTTTCTATATCCGAGTTGATAATTTTTGTTCAAACTTATTTCACAAAAAAATAGCTTATTCTCAGACTTAATATAGAGATGATTGCTATTTTTTTAGCTCCTATTTAGTTCTACCATAACGCATTACTTTTTTAAGCGTAAAGCTGAAATTTATAAATAGATAATCATTATGTCATTTATTATTACGCAACGTATTATAGCAGAGCTTTCAATGGAAAAACAGAGGAGAATTTTTATCACTGGCGTAAGTCTAGGGATTAGTATGAAATTTGTAAAACATTTGCCTCGAGAGGAATATGCGTAAAACAAACAGGTTAAAGCTTTGTTTCTGATTGTGGTTGGACCCTGCAATAAACATATAAGAATTTCTATGATGACTTATCATTAAGAGCATAACTCTCATACCAGCTAGGTAGTTCCAATTTAACGCTTTGTGTTTTTGAAACGAATTCAATCTGTTTATTAATATTGGATTTGAGTGCATCTAACCTCAGCGTTGCTAGTGCTAAATAATGTCCATCTCCTAATTTAACAGAACTGTGACAGGAGCCAACCTCCTTATCATCCTGAAAGATAGGAGTGTCTTTGTGTAGCGGTTCAATAGAAGAAATGGGAACAATTTTCTTTTTAACCAGCCCGCGATATTTTGTTCTTGCCGTTACTTCCTGTCCGATATAACAGCCTTTCTGGAAGTTTACAGCTTGGAATAAGTCTAAGTTTGCCTCAAGCATAAGGGTACGGTTTGGGATCATATCAATCTCACCAGATGGAACCATATTAGCAATACGTATTGACTCCCATTTTTCTAAATCAGCATCTTCCCAACTCTGGTTTTGTAGACTAAATTTATGTTCTTTGTAGATGACATGTAACCCAAGTTCATGCCGTCTAGAATCTTCAAATACTAACTGATTATTATTCAATTCATCCTTGATCTGACTTATTTGTGTTGCCGAGAACGCGCTGCCATCCTGATGATAAAGGTGGCTGGAATGCCAGTTTTCTAATATATCAATGGTTATTGCCTTGCGGAGCCGATATATCGTAATGCGTTTTTTTAGATCTGAAATTTGATTGCTAGCGACCTCTATCCAATAACAATTAGTACGAACTCGAAAGATAAGCATGTCATGAAGGATGCGCCCTTGTGGAGAAAGAAGACAAGCCATTCGCATTTCCCCGACGGGTAGTAAGACTAATTCAGCAGTCAGAATATCATTCAGAAATATATCCGTTTCTTCCCCTGATACCTCGAGGGCGCTGCGATCATGTTTATAAGAATGGAGAATTATTGACATATACTATTAGGTTCAAAAACAGAGTTTATTTCATTCGTTCTTATCATTTTTCTGACTATATGTGAATATAATCAATATGGCAGATTTTTCTTGAAATCATGTTTCTCTTTCAAATAAATTAAAATTCAAAATAGAGGCTAAAACGGGGTAAGCGCTAATAATTATAAGTACCACCATTAGCCCAGTTAACCCAAACCCTATATCAATCATTACGCCAAGTAAAATAGGAGAAATAGCGCTTGATGCCACTGTGACTGGCTGTGTTGCCGCTCTTATTTCACCAAGCCATTTGGTGCCATATTTTTCCGCAAGCAACGCGTTGGTGTTACTGGTTATCATGCCTGACGCGAGCCCAAAAAATGAAAAGAAAAGAATGAGTGCTAAGCTTCCTTGACCTATCCAAAGACTTATTAATCCTATGAGCAATGCAGAATGCCCAATAAAACTCGATTTTCGAGCAGAGACCCAGTCTATAAAAAAGCCTGATAAAAATGCTCCAATAATTGCGGTCAATGCATAAAATGCATAATATTTAGACCAATGAAATAGTGTAACTAATTTTGTATCTGCAAGGAAAATCTGATGAAACAATATGCCTGTTATCGTAAATGATGGCAGGGCAATTAGCGGCAATATAACAACCCAAAATTCTGCATTTTTCAGCAAATCTTCACGTTTAAATTCCTTGGCTTCTGTAATAAGTTTTTGGGTATTATTTGATCCTCCAATACTATTTTCTTGAAGGGCAGTTTTTTTTGTTAGAAGTGACAAAAACGGAACCAGAGAAAGGAAGAATATAATTGGAATAATAAGCCAAACCTGTCGCCAGCCTATGGCTGCTATCATCAAAACAATTATGGGAGGGCCAATGGATTCGGCTATGTTTATCCCTATTCCAGTAACGGCCAAAGCACGTCCCCTAGCTGCCTTGTAACGTCTAGCAATGGCTACACTATAGACATGTGTCATCATTCCTTGACCAAATAATCGAAGCAAATAAATGCCGCCAATAAGCGTTAGGATTCCTGATATGAAAGAGAAGAAAAGGGCCGAAATTGCTAGCACAATTATTGTAATAAGACTTAATCGAAAAACAGTTAATTTATCTGCTAGTTTGCCTAGCCAGAATAATGTTACTGCGCTAACCATGGTGGCGATTGCATAATAACCACCAAATTCACCATGACTAATAGATAATTCGGTTCGGATTTCTAGCGAGAATAACGAAATAAAGAATGTCTGACCAATCGAAGACCAAAATGACATCAATGCACCATAGGTCAAAAATCGCCATTCTAGCCTTATTAATTCAGCAGTGGGTATTTGTGCAGCGGTGTGTTCCGGCATCTGTAATTATTTCTCAAGAAATCCGAAGTGCAGATTTGCTTCGTAAAACGAATTTAAAGTATATTTGAGGATGTCATGTACCGACTATCAGCCTGTTTCACCCTTCTGTCACTTATTTTTTTCATAAGTTCTTTTTCAGCATGCTCACAAAAAAAACTAGTAAATTTTGAAAAGACCCAGCCTGAATTCTCGTTAATAGATTTTTTTGAAGGTGATAGTCTTGCTTACGGAATATTTGAAGACAGGTTTGGCAACCTAAGACGTCGCTTTAAGGTCAATATTTCAGGCCAGAAAATACAGGAAGAAATAGCAGGCAAAAATCATAGTAAAATAAAATTAATAGAAGATTTTATATATGAAGACGGTGAACAGCAGCAACGTATATGGACTATCAACAAAAATGTTTCGGATGATGGCATTGAATATTATGAGGGAAACGCAGGGGATGTTATAGGTACCGCTGAGGGCGGTGCTTCAGGGAGCGCATTTTTCTGGCAATATAATGTGGATTTAAAAATATCTCAGAACAATTTACGGGTAAAATTTAACGATTGGATTTACCAGATGGATGAATATATCGCGATCAACAAAGCTACAGTCAGTAAGTTTGGAATTGAAATTGGGGTTGTAACAATCGTGTTTGTGAGAGGGGCTCCTGCGAGTCTGATAGGGCCGTTTAATCTTTCTGAATGGTAATGTTAAACTAAAGATTAAAAACCTTAGGACAGAGAACCTAGGGCTGTTTTTTTACACAGCATCCAAGCCACGTGTTTGCCAATATTCCTCTCCATAATCGTGAAGTATTTCACTGCCCGCTGCTATGTTGCTCGTAGCTTTGAAAATCACAAACCGATTATCGCTTGAATCAATTTCCCATTCGCAATTTCCAGGGGTTCCATGATTAAAAATCATGCCCACTCCCATCATTACTAAATAGTCTGTACTACAATCAGGGCTGGTAAAAAGATAATCATTTAATCTGTTATCGTCTTTTAAGTCGTCATCATCAATAACGATGTAAGCGCATCTTTCAATTACCTCACCCTTTTTGATATTCAATTTTGCAAAAACACCAAGTCCGTGCTTTCTGGAATCTTTAATTTGAATTTTTTGCATGGTGAATGAGCGCACGTTTGCTTCTTTAATAGATGGTGCTGCTGAATGGATTTGAACCATCGACCTCACCCTTACCAAGGGTGTGCTCTACCTACTGAGCTACAGCAGCTTTGAGCCGATTTCTACCTGAATGAAGGTGGGTTTGCAAGTTACTTTCAATAAAACGACCTGTTTGTGAAAACAGTGTTTTTTAGGAAAAAAGCTTAAAACGTAATCTCACGATCCATCTCATTTTGGACCCATAAAGCTTTTTGGAGTAGAAACTGCCTGCCGCATATTTGATCGCTTCTCCATACGAGGGATAAGGGAAATTTAATCTTGCTAAAGAACTTAATTTTAATTTTTGTGTGACGGCAAATGTGCATGTTTGTATCAACTCTCCTGCATGTGGCGCAAAAATTGTTGCACCGATAAGACGCCCATTTTTTTTGGCAATCAGTTGAACTAACCCAAGTGAACTTCCTTCTGCAGCAGACCGGTCATTTGTCTTAAAACTCTGATTAAGGCAAATAATATTGTGTTTGCCGAATTTTTGCTCAGCCACATATTTGGAAAAACCAACATGAGATAGCTCTGGCTCAATGTAAATCGTATAAGGAATAATATTAGGGTTTATTTTTGCAGGAACTTTTAACAGTATATTTTGAATAACAACTGACGCATGCGCGGAAGCCATATTTGTATGCCTGTTGGTCGTTGCAACATCACCAATTGCATAAACACGTCTGTTATCTGTTCTTAGATGCTGATTTGTTTTTATCAAACTGTTTTGTATTACAATCCCTGCATTCTCAAGTTGAAGTTTGGTTGTTAAGGGTATCCTGCCAGTTGCAATTAATAGATGGGTTCCAGTAATTACCTGGTGATTTGTGCGAACACTTATTTCCAGCCCTTTCGCAGCTAGTTTCTCTGGGACACTTTGCTCATAAATTGACACACCCTCCATCTTAAGAAGTTGGCAGATAGAGGCTTTGAATTCTTCATCCTGATTATGCAGAATAGAGTGTGCCTCGATTATGCTGACTTTGGAGCCAAGCCTTGTAAAAGCTTGCGCTAACTCAACCCCAACAGCTCCACCACCAATGATAATAAGATGCTTAGGTAATTCTGTTAGAGAAAAGATAGTTTCGTTTGTAAAATAGGGTATATCTGAAATACCTTGGATATCAGGGATAAACGGCTCGGTGCCACTTGCTATGACCGCATATCGGAAATTTACTATTACATTGTCTGAACTAATTTGACGCCGTCCGGTAAACCTTGCACTTTCCTGAAAAACGCCAACACCGAGCTTTTCAAAACGTTCCTTAGAGTCATGTGGCGCAATTTTGTTGATTACATTAGATATATCTTGCTTGATCTCTTCGAAATTTATAGTTGGTTTCGTCGATGTTAACACGCTTTTCCTCCGACCATTGCTTACTCGAAACGCAGTTTTGGCATTTGCAATTAATGTTTTGGACGGAATACAGCCATAATTTAGGCAATCACCTCCCATTTTTCCGGCTTCAAATAATATAGTGTTCGCTCCCATCTGTGACGCTCCTGCGGCCATTGACAAACCAGCGGCACCACCGCCAATAATGCAAATATCTGTGTTTAATTCTTTCATAATTTAAACATCTTTGATTTGTGTTCTAGCACGTAGTGAGCGAAATATGCCTGTTGCTAATACAAGCAACCCTAATCCGAAAAGAGGTATCCAAATTCGGCTATCTACGATTGTCATAATATTAGGCCATTCTCCTCTCGATAATAAGGTATCAATTGTTTGCCCTAACCAAACATATAAAATTGTTCCAGGCATAATACCGATAAACGTTGCAAGGAAATAGCTCTTCAGGGTGATGGTTGTAAACGCTGGCAATATATTCACTATCCAGAATGGGGCAATGGGAAATAAACGCATACCTAATAGCAGTAAAAAAGCATTATTCTTAAAATTAGCTCTGATAATAAACCGATGAGAGACTGCCCGACTATATAACCAATCCGACA
>CABXZZ010000021.1 GCA_902516825.1 uncultured SAR116 cluster alpha proteobacterium | reverse complement strand
GGTGCTTGAATTCCTGGCTCATAAAATCACGAGTAATATTCGTGAATTAGAAGGGGCCTTTAATAGAATTGTTGCTCATGCAAGTCTGGTTGGCACAACTATTACCGTTGAAATGGCTCGCGAAACATTGGCAGACCTGATAAGAGCATCTGGTCGTAAAGTTACAGTTGACGATATTCAAAAACAGGTTTCAAAACATTTTTCTATTAGGACCTCTGATATGTTCTCGGCAAGGCGTGCTCGTTCCATTGCTCGGCCAAGACAAATAGCCATGTATCTGGCGAAGAATCTAACAACATCATCCTACCCTGAGATTGGTAGAAAGTTCGGCGGAAGGGATCATACAACTATTATGCATGCCGTTAAAAAGATAGAAGAGCTGCTTATAAATGACAACGAGCTAAGTGATGATGTTGAGTTGTTGCGTTCTTTATTATCCGATAACTAAAACTAGATATAGATCTCTAATGTTTTAACGACATATAGATACTAAAAAGGTTTGGCATACAACATTTTGTATGTAAAAATGATGTAAATCACCTGATTTCTCTGGTGGAGGTAAAAATGAAAATAGCCATTGATCGAATGAACCTTCTGCGACCGCTTAGTCACATTAATTCAGTGGTTGAGCGCCGCAACACAATACCTATTCTATCAAATGTCGTATTAAATGTAGCATCTGAAAAATTATACCTAACGGCAACTGATATGGATATGGATATTGTCACTACAGCGCCGTGTTCAACGTTAAGCGAAGGTGCTACTACAATTCCGGCGCATCTGCTTTTTGAAATTGTTAAAAAATTACCAGAGGGTGCAGAGGTTAAAGTTCAAGTTGAAGATGGCCATGCAAATGTTAGTGCGGGACGGTCTAGCTTCAACTTGCCTACCTTACCAGTAGAAGATTTTCCAGCTATAAACAGTTCAGACATGCCAGTTAGATTCTCACTTACGGCACCAGATCTTAGAAATCTAATTGATACTACCAAATTTGCGGTATCTACTGAGGAAACCAGATATTATCTCAACGGAATTTATGTGCATTTTGCAGATACCACTAATTTAACAGCTGTAGCAACAGATGGACATAGACTCGCATTATCACAGATGCAATCACCAACAGGGGCAGAGAGCATGCCAGCTGTTATTGTGCCTCGTAAAGCTGTTTCAGAACTAAGAAAACTTTTGGATGACGAGCCACAAGAAGTGGATATACGATTATCGGAAACACGGGCAGAATTCAGCGTTGGTGATATAAGGCTTACAACTAAACTTATTGACGGTTCTTTTCCAGATTATAAGCGTGTTATCCCAGTGGGTAACGATAAAATAATCTCTATTGATGTATACCTTTTAAGTGCCGCAGTTGACCGTGTATCAACAATTACTTCTGACAAATCACGCGCAATAAAACTCAATATTAGTGCAGGTAAACTCGTTTTATCAGCAACTAACCCAGATGCATCTAGTGCAACTGAAATGCTTGAAATTTCCTATTCTGGAGAGCCAATAGATATTGGTTTCAATGCAAGATATCTGATGGATATTCTATCCCAGATCCAAGGAGAAACGATTGCTATTGAGTTAGCTGATTCAGGGTCGCCAAGTTTGCTGCGCGATCCAGAGGATGAAGCTAATATTTTTGTTCTTATGCCGATGCGAGTATAGTAAAGAGTTCTATGGCTTCAACTTCCACAGTGCGTTTTGGTACACAATTCACCCCAAACGCAACACATAATCGAATAAGCCATTGGCTAAGTCAGATTCGTTTATCAAATTTTCGTAATTATCAGGAATTAGAATTCACAATAGACAAGGCACCTGTAGTGCTTGTTGGAAAGAATGGTGCAGGAAAAACAAATTTAATGGAGGCTATTTCAATGCTTTCGCCGGGTCGTGGTTTGCGACGGTCAGGCAAGAATGAAATCACATTTAGAGATTTAGAAAATGATATGCCTTCTGCCAAGGTTTGGGCGTTTTCTGCAAACCTTACCACTAATATTACTGACTGGCAGATTGGCACAGGCATATCAGGAGAAGGTAAACAAAGAATAATAAAAATTAATCAGCGGATAGAATCTCAAGCGGTGCTCGCACAGATTTGTGCTGTTTCTTGGCTTACACCCCAAATGGATGGATTATTTTTAGGTAGCCCAAATTCAAGGAGACATTTCCTTGATAGGCTGGCAATTGCTTTTGACCCTGCACACTCAGGGCGTTTATCGAGGTATTATAAACTTTATAGAGAGCGAAACCGAATGTTGGCAGACGAGATTAGGGATAATGCGTGGTACCAAGTAAATGAAACTCTTTTAGCTGAAACTGGAGTTGCTATTATGGCTACCCGTTATGCTCTAATTGAGGATATTAATCGCACTGTTCATCATATGCAGACAGAATTTCCAAGATTCACCGCTAAACTAGTTGGTGGTGGTTCGGAATTATTACATAAAATTCCAGCTATAGAGCTTGAGGATAGAATAAGGCAGTCTGCTATGCAAAGTAGAGAGGCGAAAGACGCCTCGATGATGGGGCCATATATGACCGATCTATATGTAACACACAGCCAGAAAAACCAGCTCGCAAATCAGGCGTCAACAGGAGAGCAAAAAGCACTGCTTATTACTTTTATTCTAGCTCACGCCCAATTACAATCGGACAGATTAAATAAGCCACCATTATTATTACTTGATGATGTTGCAGCATTATTAGATCCGTGGCGCAGAGATGCTCTGTTTGAGGCGTGTTCAACTTTAGCAGGACAAGTATGGTATAGTGGAAGCGATGAGCGAAGTTTTCACTCCCTTAGATCAAAAGCACAGTATTTTTGCGTGGATGATGGTAGTATAAATTGATCGCAGAACAACTGCATATGCAAGGAACCGGAAGTAATGTCAGATTCGGAAAATAACCAGATAAATGATGAAGAATATGGCGCTGATTCGATAAAAGTGCTGAGAGGTCTTGATGCTGTTCGCAAACGCCCCGGCATGTATATAGGCGATACCGACGATGGCTCTGGCTTGCATCATATGGTGTATGAGGTTGTTGATAATGCAGTTGACGAGGCACTTGCAGGACACTGCGATATTGTCAAGGTGCAATTAAATGGTGATGGTTCTGTTAGCGTTTCTGATAATGGGCGTGGTATTCCGATTGAAATTCATACAGAAGAAGGAGTGTCCGCAGCAGAAGTAATTATGACGCAACTTCACGCAGGTGGAAAGTTTGATAATAATGCCTATAAGGTGTCAGGCGGTTTACACGGGGTGGGCGTATCTGTTGTGAATGCCTTATCCGAATGGTTGGAGCTTACTGTCTGGCGCAACGATAAACAGTATCAGATGATATTCCGCAGAGGAGAAGCAGAAAACCGTCTTGCAGAGACGGGATCTGCTAATGGTCAGGCAGGAACTCAAATAACATTTATCCCTTCGCAGGAAATATTTACAAATATTAACTTTGACTTCAACACACTTGAGCGTAGATTACGTGAATTAGCATTTTTGAATTCGGGTGTTCGCATCCAGCTCACTGATAGAAGAAATGTGGATGAAAAAGTGAGTGAATTTCATTTTGATGGAGGCCTTAAAGCCTTTGTTGACTGGTTAAATCGTTCACAAACAGTACTTCATACGACGTTGCATTTACAAACCGAAAAAGAGGGTGTGGTGGTTGAGTTCGCACTCGCTTGGACTGACTCTTATTATGAAAACACGCTTTGTTTTACGAACAACATTCCACAAAGAGACGGCGGAACGCATCTTGCTGGTTTCCGTGCGGCACTAACTCGGATTATCAATCAGTACGCAGGGCAAACAGGTATCGCAAAAAAAGAAAAAGTTCAGCTCACGGGAGAAGATGCTCGAGAGGGTTTAACTGCTATCATATCCGTAAAGGTGCCAGACCCTAAATTTTCCTCGCAGACAAAGGACAAGCTCGTATCATCGGAAGTGAGACCAATTGTTGAGGCGAGTATGGGAGACCTGCTGAGTCAATGGTTTGAAGAGAACCCTGCAGAAGCAAAGAAAATTGTAAGTAAAGCTTATGAGGCAGCAGCAGCAAGAGAGGCCGCAAGAAAAGCAAGAGAATTTACGAGACGTAAAGGTGTTTTAGATATTGCTAGCCTGCCAGGTAAATTAGCTGATTGCCAACAACGGGATCCCTCGCTTGCTGAAATATTTTTGGTGGAAGGGGACTCTGCCGGCGGTTCTGCAAAGCAAGGCCGCGATAGAGGTAATCAGGCAATTCTTCCCTTGCGGGGTAAAATTTTAAACGTGGAACGCGCTAGAATGGATAAGATGTTATCCTCAAATGAAATTGGAACATTGATCACCGCTATTGGTGCTGGTGTTGGAAATGCAGACATCAATATTGAGAAAGCACGATATCATAAAATCATTATTATGAGTGATGCCGATGTAGATGGAAGTCATATACGCACGTTGTTACTTACATTTTTTTTCAGGCATATGAGACCGCTTATTGACGCGGGCTATTTATACATAGCACAACCACCTTTGTTCAGAGCTAAAAGAGGTCAATCAGAGGTATATCTAAAAGATCAAAGCGCGCTTGATGAGTATTTAATGGAAGCCGGGTTAAAAGGAGTTACTCTGCAAACACATAATGGTATTCAAATTACCAATAGTGATTTGCAACTCGTGGCAGATAAAGCGGCTAAAACACAACGTCTTATTGATTCTTTAGTGCGCATTGTTGCAAGTAGAGACGTACTGGAACAGGCAGCAATTACAGGCGTGTTAAATCAAAATATGCTTGATAATGAAGATGCCGCTTCTTATCTCGCTGTAAGGCTAGACCAATTAACCCCCCCATTGGAAAGAGGGTGGCAGGGAAGTATTATAAAGAAGCCACCGGGGTTTGCTTTGCTCGTTGAACGCACATTAAGGGGTATTAGTGAGACACATAAAATTGATTCAAGGCTGGTAAACACAGTAGAAGCAAGAGAACTTGATAAGCTTACTTCAGAGTTACAAGAAGTTTTTGAAAAACCGGTGAAATTCATTACTCAAAATGCAGAAATTGAAATGAACGGCCCGTGCCAGTTGAGTGAGCATATTGTTGCGTTGGGCAAGAAGGGTGCTCAAATATCAAGATATAAAGGACTTGGTGAAATGAACCCAAGCCAGCTATGGGAGACCACACTTGATCCTGATAACCGCACACTTCTTCAGGTTCAAATTGGTGATGAGGAGGATGCAGATAACGCATTTTCAACATTGATGGGGGAGGCTGTTGAAGAAAGACGCAACTTCATTCAGGAAAACGCACTAAAAGTATCTAATCTGGATGTATAATGTCTAATCGTTCTATTCCTTCCGTTGCGAAAATGGAACATAGTCTGATTGATCCAAGGGTGAGTGTTGCAATTCGGTGGATTGCCCTATCCGGACAATTAGCAACGGTGCTTCTTGTTCATTTTGCGTTAGGGTTTTTTTTACCTTTAGGACCGTTACTAGCTATAATTGTTATCGGAATGCTATTAAATTTATGGCAAACATCCTTAAACAGGAGCGGGGTACAATTATCACGGCTGCCTGTACTTCTTGTCCTTTCTTTTGACGTAATTCAGCTTGCTGCATTGTTATATCTTGCTGGTGGACTGCTCAACCCGTTTTCAATTTTATTTCTTGCACCAGTTGTTGTGTCTGCTGCAATTCTGGATGTGTTTTCAACCATTAGCTTAGTAATCATAGTAACGATATGTGCAAGCATACTTGCAATTCGTCACCTGCCTCTACCCTGGTCTGATTCTGGCCTTGTTGTTCCACCTTTATATCAGTTTGGATTATGGATTGCCTTAGTGATATCTGCTGTTTTCATGGCTTACTACGTATTCTGGTTAGCGTCGAAAAGCAAAAAAGTCTCCGAAACGCTGGGACAAACAAGACTAATGCTTGCCTCTGAGAGACAGGTTATTGCGCTAGGTTCTCTTGCTACCGCTGCTGCTCATAAGCTAGGTTCGCCATTAACAACTATTCGGTTGATTAGCGACGATTTGATATCTCAACTAAAACATGATGCTGTTCAAGAAGAAGACTTATTGCTTTTAAAAGCTGAAATAGAGAGATGTCAGGTCATTCTTTCTGAACTTGATTCCGATGCAATGAAAACAAATCGAGAGCTAGATATATTGATGCCAGCTGTGCTTGCTATTCAAACAATGGTGGCTGCTCTGACCGCTTCGTTTAAAATTGAAATAGAATGGCAAGTCGAAAATGGCTTAGATATAATACAGCCAGAAATTGCGCAAACACCTGAGCTTAGTTATGCTCTTGAGGCAATTTTGGAAAATGCTAGAGATTTTGCGAAAACAAAAATTATCGTTCATATTTCCTGGGATCAAACATCGCTATATATAAAGATCACGGATGATGGAATAGGATATCCAACTTCAGTTCTAGGTAATTTAGGGCAACCTGAAAATAGCACTCGTATTGGGCAAAAAGGTCATCGTGGACTGGGATTATTCCTAGTTCAATCTTTTATTAGACAACTGAACGGAACTACTAGTTTTAAAAATCAAAAACCTATAGGTGCGTCTGTTGAAATACAAGTGCCTTTTGAAAGTTTGGTGTGACTAAAATGAGTTTAGGTAAATTATTAATTGTTGATGATGACAAGGTGCTTCTCCGAAGATTATCAAAGTCGATGGAATCGTTCGGATTCCAAGTTAAGGCTGTCTCGTCCATTGAAGAGGCAGAGACGGCAATTGCTGATATTAAATTCGACACAGCTGTTCTAGATTTGAAACTAGCAGATGGAAGCGGTCTATCAATTGTTAAAAAACTAGCATCTACTAATCCGAAATGCAGGGCTATAATGCTAACGGGATTTGGCAACATAGCAACTGCTGTCGCGGCTATGAAAGTTGGTGCCATTGACTATCTGCCCAAGCCAGCTAGTGCAGAGCAAATAAAAAATGCGCTTATAGATTATGATAAGCCTTTGCCACCTCCCCCAGAAGATCCTATGTCAGCAGATAGGGTTAGATGGGAGCATATTCAACGTGTTTTTGAGCAATGCAATCGAAATGTATCCGAAACAGCTAGACGGTTGAAAATGCATCGTAGAACATTGCAACGCATTCTCGCAAAACATGCGCCCCGTAGTTAGCACAATTCGTTTTATCCATAAAGGATAAAAAAGCTACTTGTATTATTAAGTTCTCATGAATGAGTTTTAACTGGCATTTCAACCAATGTTCTGATTAAAACATTCCCTTAATGCTACATTAATGAATATCACCGTAAAAAATCTTCTAACACTCAGTAATTAAGAGACTTAGAGAGATAAAAAATGACTAGCAAAAACCGGCACCCAAAAGCTCATTTGTTCCTTGCAGCTACTCCCCGAACCTTAAATAAGGGAACGTCTGAAGCGCTTTTCATGACTTCTGGTCTTGAGCATAAATATGTTTTGACATCTTATATATTGCTGGCGCTAAGTGATGTGTCCTAATGATTGATGATTCGGCATTTTTAGCACTTGCTGCGTCTCTTAGTTGGGTTTTCTCGCAATTATTTGGGCATAAACCCGCTCTTTATTATGGCTCACTTCACTTCAATAGAATTCGAATGATTATAGCCTCTGTCCTGTTGGTTGGCATGATTGGGCTTTCAGGTAAAGAGTGGCGCTTAGCTTCTGATTCATGGGCATGGATTATAGTCTCAGGAATTCTGGGTATTGGCTTGGGGGACTATTTTTTATTTATTGCGATGGAACGGCTCGGACCGAGAAGAACAGGGGTTTTGTTTGCGGTCAACGCGCCTGTAGCTGCTTTTTTAGCTTGGTTACTATTAAGTGAGGCACTCACTTTTTATATCATTCTTGCAATTATTATTGGATTTCTAGGAATTATTTTGGCAGTAATCTATGGCAGTCCGCGTGCCAATATACATGATTGGGAAGTAACAAAACCACCACTTTGGATAGGTGTTGGAGCCGGTTTGCTTGCTGCATTAGGACAAGCAGCTGGAATTTTATGTCTAAGGCCCATAATGGAACAGGGTGCCGACCCTTTGCAGGCAAGTCTGGTACGGGTTGTTGCCGCCGGAATATTTTTATGGGCTATACTATTATTCGAAAAGAAAAAAACACTGCTATGGAAAATACCCCCTTTAAGTGTAAGTTGGCATGTTATTGCTAATGGTTTTTTTGGCTTAAGTTTTGGCCTTGCTTTGTTTTTGAAAGCTTTAGAGACAGGCCAAGTTGCAAAAGTATCGATGCTTGTCGCCATAAGCCCTGTACTAATGCTTCCATTTATTTGGTTTCAAACAAAAAAAATTCCAGCACTTGGCGCCTGGCTAGGCGCGATTTTGGTAGTACTCAGCTCTTGGATAATAATTCATTAAAGAAATAAAAAAATGCGTGTATCAGATAAGACAGCTTATATTTATTTATTTCTCACTATGACATTTTGGGCTGGTAATTCCATTACTGCACGCATGTTTGCTAATGATTTACCTCCATTGCAACATGCGTTCTAGCGATGGTTGGTTGCCTCTTTTTTAATTCTAAAATTTTTTAAACCCCCACTACAGCGTGATTTTCCAATAATTTGGACTCATAGATGGTCTGTATTTTGGATCGGAACTACCGGTATAGGGGCTTATAATACCCTGCAATATTGGGCACTTAACTATACAACGGTTAGTAATGTAGGCTTGTTGCAAACCACTCTACCCATTGTTTTATGCTCGTTGGAATGGCTTATTTTTGAGGAAAAAATAACACCTACTCAGATGCTGGGCATGATGGTAGCAAGTATTGGCGTGGTTATCGTTCTGTTAAAAGCAAGTTTTGTAAACCTCCGAAATTTAACATTCAATTTTGGGGACTTGATAATGATAGGTGCTATTTTTGTATATTGTATTTTTTCATTACTTTTGTGTTATTCTCCGAAACAGTTGAATCACCGGTCGTTTCTATGGGTATTATTTGTTATTGGCACCGTTGAGTTATTACCTTTGCAATTACTGGAATATCAGGCGGGTAATCGAATGAACCTATCGATTGGTCCTATTCTTGGTTTGATCTATATTTTGATCGGACCAACACTTCTTGCGTATAGGTTTTATACCTCTGCTATATTAACACTTAGAGCGACACGAACCGGATTATTTTTTTACTGGTTGCCAATCGCTTCGATCATATTAGCTTTATTGATACTAGGGGAGCCGCTTCAAATATATTACCTTATTGGCTTTGTTTTGGTTGTATTTGGATTAAGATTAGGGCTTGCAAAAAAAAGAGGGTTAAATTCGAATTTAATTTTTAACAAATGTTTAAGTGAGATAGTTCAAAGATGAAAAATAAGATTATAAGATTTTTGGGTACGGTAATACTTTTGATGCCCGTTATATTAGCAAGGCAGGCATCTTCAGATAGCTTAATTGTGCCTGATGCCGACTACACGCCACAAGAAGTTATTGAGATCCAACTGCTAGGTTTGCAATCAGGCGACACAGACAAAGGAATTGAGCAGGTATGGATGTTTGCCCACCCCTTTAACAAACGTGCTACGGGACCATTGGCGCGTTTTAGGACGCTATTCGAAATGCCTGCTTACGCGCCGCTACTTGATTTCCGTAGTTACTCCATTAAACAGGTAAGTGAAACAGCTATTGAAAGCCAGTTTGTTGTTTCAATAGTTACAAGCGATGGCGTTTCTTTCGACTATTTCTGGGCTGTAGAAAAGGTGCTTGATGGCAAGCAGGCAGGGTTTTGGATGACAACAATGGTATCCTCGCCCCGTCAGTTAAGTCGCGCTAGTTGACTTTCCTAGCAAGCATCCATAACGAGGTGAAGCTACTGCCAGTGTCATTGAGAGCTGGTTTGTTAGTATTATCAGGCGTATTCTTACTTGGGTTATCTGATAATCTTGTGTTAATCATAAACGAACAGTCAGGAATATGGCAGTTTCACGCTATCCGAAGCTTAATTACAGCGATAATTATTATCAGTTTTGCAAAAATTGTTGGACATGACCTAAGGCCAAAAAAACCATTATTTGTTATGGTGCGCTCTTTATTTTTGAGTGGTGCGATGATTTGCTATTTTGGGGGGCTTTCTTTTCTATCAGTAGCGGAAGCTGGCGCCGGCCTATTCTCTTCACCAATATTTGTATTAATTTTCTCTGTATTTATATTCCGATTAAAAATAGGAATTTTTCGAGTTCTCGCAGTAGCAATTGGCAGTGTCGGCGTTTACATCTTACTCCAGCCTGATTTTTCTCAGTTTCGGATACTTCAGATTATTCCCCTATTTTCCGGAATGTTTTATGCTATGGCATCTCTTAGCACACACCATTTTTGTAGGGATGAATCGCCACTTGGATTGACATTAGGGTATCTGTCTGCTGTTGGCGTTATTGGGATGATTTTCGCAACATTTTTATGGCTCTTTCCAGTTGTCGGGTTGAACTTATCAGATATACCCTATTTTATCATAGGCTGGCAGCCAGTAAGCCTTGCTTTTCTTGGATGGATAACAATACAATCAATTCTTACTGTTGTAGCTCTCGCCTTTTTGACAATGGCTTATCAGCAGGTAGATGCTAGCTTCCTAGCTATATATGAGTACGGGTTTTTGATTTTCGCTGCTTTTTGGGGATGGGTCCTCTGGTCAACTGTTCTTAGCTTAACTAAAATCGTTGGTATTATTCTAATTATGATAGCCGGTATCATTATCATCATCAGATCTTCTCGCACAATATCTTGATTTAGCGCTGGATTAGCAATATGTTGATCAAGGTTTGTAAGCAAACTAGAATAGTTGTTTTTAGGTGACAACCACATGTGGTAAAAGAACACAATGGACAAATTAAATGAAAATTCTCGTGGTCTCAGATGCATGGTATCCCCAAATTAATGGCGTAGTAAATACAATTACACGCACCACAACATGTCTAGAGGCGCTTGGGCATCAGGTAATTATGTTAACGCCTGACAAATTCAAGACGGTTCCTTGTCCTACTTATCCTGAAATTCGCTTGTCGGTTTTCCCAAAAAAAGGCGTAAAGAATTTTTTGGATAATCAGTATTTTGACGCAATTCATATCGCAACCGAGGGGCCACTTGGTATTGCAACTAGAAATTATGCAATCAAAAAGAAATTAAAATTTACAACAGCTTTTCATACAAAATTCCCGGATTATATAAAAGCTCGGATAGGTCTTCCTGTTTCAATTAGCTATGCTTTTTTACGCTGGTTTCATAAATATTCTGATGCAGTTCTAGCCCCCACAGCCTCAATTATTAAGGAATTGAAATATTATCGAATAGCAAACCCAGTTTACTGGCCGAGAGGAGTGGAAACAGAATTCTTTATTCCGTTTTCTGACCGTAAACACAATAAAGAGCTGGTATATTTATATGTAGGAAGAATAGCGGTTGAGAAAAATATTGAGGCATTCCTTTCGCTAGACTTAGAGGGACGAAAAATAGTTGTTGGAAAAGGGCCACTATTATCAAAACTAAAATCAGCCTACCCCGAAGCAATTTTCTTAGGAGAAAAAAGCAAAGGCGAGTTGCCTGAAATCTATAATTCGGCAGATGTATTTGTTTTTCCAAGTCGTACAGATACCTTCGGCCTTGTTTTGCTAGAGGCGATGGCATGCGGAGTGCCTGTTGCTGCTTTTCCGGTGGCTGCACCGATTGATGTTATAGGAGATAGCAGAGCTGGCTTTCTTTCAGAAGATCTATCAGATGCAGTAAAAGGCGCATTGAAAATTCCACGTGAAGTTGCAAGGACCCACGCAAAAAGTTATTCATGGAAGGAAGCAACGCGACTATTTCTTCAACATCATGCAGAAATAAAAACCAACTAAGTTATTTCTTTTCTATACTAGTAGCTGCAAGAAACTTTCTCCTTTAGAGATAAAGTTTCAGCAAAGCTAGTCAAGCGTCTTTGATTTTGAGACGTAAATAAACTTCCTGCTTCAGTATTTATCTTGCACGTCAGTGTTTCTTTATCAACGCCCAATTTAATATATTTTAAGTTAGAATTTATCCCAGCGCAAAAATTCAACCCAAAGCGTAAGCCAAGCCCGATAAAACGTGCATATTGTTGCTGAGCTTCCGTGAGGATGAATTCAGATATAACTGGTTTTTCTGCGGTGGATTTAACACCATTATATCTATAAAATATTGTTAGTGAAATCCATAGACGCTCTGGGTGTGACAGGCTATAAATTGGAAGTGCATTTATTTTTTTAAAGGCTAGAAGAGCGCGCATTGATGGCTCCTCATCCCAACAATATTCGGATAGCAAACAGGCTGCCTTTACCAAACGTTTAGAATTAAGACTGTCCATATATGAATTCCCTGTTTTTATACAAGGTTTAATAAATTTAAATAGTTCTTCATTTATAGAGGAAAACCGTAATCGATGACTTGCTATTTCCGAACAGGCAACATGTAAGGGATCTTTTGTTCTATGGCGGGTAGATTTTGGGTCCCCGGAAATTTCTTTTACTATAAGCCCATCTCGAATACTAGTTCCACTTATAATTAGATTGTTTACCTTAGAGACAGATAATAAACAGGAAATAATTTCTGATGCTTTTGGCATTGAAAACCTGCGACCTTCCGGGATTCCCTCTAAATCTGGTGGCTCAGAACCTATTTGACTTAATAGAGAAATAGTTGCCATTTTAGATATGGTAAGCGCATGCAACATACCAAGAGGGTACTTGGTTTTGTGAATATATGCAGAACCAAGCGCCCTGAAACTGCCACCCACCCCGAATAAATCTGTCCCTTTTGCTTTATTAAGCCAGCTGACATTTCTCATCATCAAAAGTATCTCAGAAGCAGTCTTATTGCTTAAATGTCCAACATTAAGGCTAGTAGAGTGAATAAGTTCCCCATTATTTACATAAACTAATTCAAGGCTACCTCCTCCAAGATCTGCAATAAGTCCATGGCTTACTTGAAAGTTAGATAGAAGCCCTAAAGACACAAGATTAGCTTCCTCTTGTTGATCGAGTACCTTAATTTTTTGATTAAGTATTTTCTGTGCGGGCTTTAGAAATTTGTCAGCATTATATGCACGCCTTGCAGCGGCGGTTGCCACAATTTTTACAGATAGATTGGGAAGAGATTGAAGAATTAAAGAAAACCTCTTTAAGGTTTCTAAGGCTGCAGTGATTCTGGTTGGTTGAAGGTGACTATTTTTCTCAAGTCCCTCTCCTAAGCGGCAAGTTACCCGCTCGTTGAATAGGGGAAAGGGAAACCGCCCTCTTGTTTTAAAAATCACAAGCCTGATAGAGTTTGAACCGATATCTATTACCGCAATATGGTCGGATAAATCAGAAGGAATTGAAGATACTTTAGACATAAAATTATTATCTATCACTAATCTAGAATAGCAAGACTACCTAACCCAGACAAACTTGGGTTCTGCATAAAATAGGTATGTGATGAAAAATTATTTTCTGTTTTTCTGTGCTTTTTATATTGTCCATCTGGCTGAAGCTCCCAACAGTTACTCTTATCTTGCAATGATGCTACCATCACCTGCTTTAGAACCTGATCTCTAACGGTTCCATTTTCGAGGGGTATGAATGTTTCGACACGCCGATAAAGATTTCGAGGCATTAAGTCAGCAGATGACATCACTACTAAATTTCTGTCTGATAAAAATTCGCCATTATTTGCAAAGACAAATATTCTAGAATGCTCTAGAAATCTGCCAATAATGGAAGTGACAGTGATGTTGTCGGATAATCCCCTAACTTTGGGTCGCAAGCAGCAGATTCCCCGAACAATAATCTTGATTTTAACGCCTGCTTGAGAAGCTTCATATAATTTTTCGATTATTATCTTATCAACAAGCGAATTAATTTTCATCCAAATACCAGAGGGTTTACCTTTTTTTGAGGCCTCAATTTCGGCATCGATCTGCTTTAACAACCAATTTGCAGACGAAAATGGAGAAACCATTAGTTTCTCAAATTTATCTGGTTCTACATGGGTGGTTAGATAATTAAAAATGCGCCAGGCATCGCGGCAAATCTCTGGATTAATTGTAAAAAAAGATAAATCAGTGTATACTTTTGCTGTTATAGGGTGGTAATTACCTGTGCCAAAATGACTGTAAGATACAAGCTGTCCAGCTTCAAGCCGCGTTATTAGCGATAACTTGGCGTGAATTTTCATGTTTGCAAGACCATAGGAAACCTGCACGCCCGCGCGCTCAAGTCGTCTTGCAAGTTGAATGTTATTCTCTTCATCAAAGCGTGCCTTGATTTCTATAAGTGCTGTGACAGATTTACCATTTTCAGCAGCCTTAGCAAGCGCTTTTACAATCGGCGAGTCTGCAGATGTCCGGTATAATGTCTGACGAATCGTCAATACTTCTGTGTCTTCTGCAGCTTGTTGCAAAAATCGTAATACAACATCAAAACTTTCATAGGGATGGTGGACAAGGATATCTTTATTTCGGATGGCAGCAAAATAATCACCTTTAAAGTCAACTATGCGTTGTGGAAAACGTGCCTGATAGGTTTTAAAAAACAGAGTTGAATCAAGGAAAGATAGAAATTCATGGAAATCTGTAATACCAATATGTCCAGACGAAATTGTTATCTGATAATCAGTTAAATGCATTTCTTGGCTTAAAAAAGTGATAACTTGCCTAGATAAGCCGTCTGAAATAGCGAGATTTACACTATTTCCGCGTCTTCTAGCGCGAAGTGCAGTTTCAAACTCGCGAATTAAATCATCAGCTTCGTCATCTATCTCAATCTCAGAGTCCCTTAGTAACCTAAACATTCCGGAACTTTTAATAAAATGCTGCGGATAAATAATATTGATAAACACTTTTATTATAGTCTCGATACATACAACCCTAATTCCATTTTTAGGTAGTTTAACGAAACGCTGAATACTCTCAGGAATAATAATTACGGACTTAACTGTCCCTCCAGTTGGAGAACTTAATTCAAAAAACACACCTTTTCCATTGTTTTGGATAAAGGGAAATGGATGGGATGGATCAAGAGTGGTAGGTGATAGTAATGGTAGTATGTGTTTCTCATACCAGCTCTTAAGCCACTCTATGTCCTCCGAAGTCAATTCTGATTCTTCAATTAAAAATACGCCAGCCTTAGCACATTCACTTAAAATTAATTTTAGCTGTTTACGCTGGCAGATTTCTAATTGCTTTGCTCGCTCTATAATTTTTAAAATAAGATCATCAATAGAGATATTTTGCTCTGGCAAAGTTGTAAATCCTCTCTTGCTAAGCTGATACAAACCAGCAAGCCTAATCATGTAAAACTCATCGAGGTTATTGGCTGCGATTGAAACAAAGCGCAACCGCTCTCCCAATGGTATACTTCTGTCGTATGAATTTGCTAATACGCGTTCGTTGAATGCCAACCAGCTTAGCTCTCGGTTGAAGAAAGAATCTTTTTGACTACTTGAATCAATAAGAGGTTTCGTCGGTGGAATGATACTCATTTTGGCCCTGTTTTTTCAATGAACGAGGTAAAGTAAATATAAACATACTAAGATTTGACTCAGCTTGAGAACGTACAATACTCATGCAAATGACACAATCAACAAGCAGTCTCTATTTTGTCTCTTTTTTTATCTTAGATAAACCAAATTACAAAACAAAATGATATTGAAAATCATTGTTAGCTGTGGCATGCGTAACCCTTATTATTGTTTAATGCTCAATTGGTTCTCTTGAAAGATCTAGGAAAAACGTTTTTTATACCGATTTAGTTAGGTGTCTTTCGCTTGCTATTATAACTCGATTAAGTAGATAAAAATACCAGATTCAACAGCACCCAGATGATTAATCACACAAATATGAGACATAAAAATAAATACACAGCCTCTGTATTCTGGCAGCTATCTGCATTTATTTGCAGCTTCTTTGTTCTAATGCCAATATTCAATATTTTATTTGTCTCATTAGGCGATAATCAAGGACTACTATTGCATCTTGGTGAAACAGTACTTCCCAGGTATTTTCTAAATACGATTATTCTAATGGTTGGTGTTGGATTTGTTGCATTGATTTTTGGCGTTTCTGCTGGCTGGATAATATCTAGATACGAATTCTGGGGTAGGGGGACACTCAGTTGGATGCTAGTTCTACCAGCGGCTATTCCAGCCTATTTGATTGCCTATACTTATACTGATTTTTTAGAGTATGCAGGGCCTGTTCAAACTTTTTTACGCGTTCTATTTGGCTGGAATAGTCCTCAAGATTATTGGTTTCCCGATATAAGGACACATTATGGCGCTATTTTAATGATGGCATCTGTCCTTTATCCTTATATATATGTTTTTGTAAGAACAACATTTCAGCAGATTTCTCGGACTTTATTTGAAGCAGCTGAACTAACGGGAAAGCCTTTATTTTCTGGTGTGGCTTTATCATTGGCTAGACCTGCTATAATAGCTAGTTTGTCTCTTGTCCTTATGGAAGTAGTATCTGATTTTGGCACCGTTGATTATTTTGGAATAGAAACTCTTACTCTCGGAATTTTCAATGTGTGGCTTGGCATGAATAATATCGTTGCAGCAGCTCAAATCTCAATATTTGCATTTGCTCTTATTCTAGCTCTTTTAGTGGTTGAGCGCCAAGCCCGATCTAACAGACTTTTTTCAAACAAATCACCCGGACTTAAGGGAATGCCTAGGGTTAGCCTTCCGCCAAGACTGCAATTAATCTGTTTTGTAATTTGCGGCTTACCGATCTTAATTGGATTCATTTTACCTGTTAGCATATTGGTTTCTTTTATTATGCAGGTTAACAATTTTGACTCTATTCAATTTTTGCAACAAACATTCAAAAACACTTTTGTAATTGCGCTTTTAAGTGCTGGTTTCATTATAATAGTTTCAGCATTTCTTGCTATTATAAGTTTTTACAAGTTGCGCAAGTCAGAACGATTTTTTGCTAGTCTTTCGGCAACTGGCTATGCTTTTCCAGGTACAATATTAGCTATTGGTGTCTTGTATTTTTCAGCACAGTTAGAAACACTTTCTAAATCATTTCTTATGATTTTTTATATAGAAGTCGAGGGAGCGATAATAAGTGGTACCTTACTTGTGCTGATCATAGCCTATTTGGTTCGCTTTAACGCTGTTGGATTTGGTGCAATAACGTCTGGACTTGAGCAAATACCACGTGAACTGATGTCTGCTAGTCAGCTGTTAGGAAGAAGTTTCTCTGGCTCAATTAAAGCTATTCTCATACCAAATCTATGGCCACCTATTCTTGCAGGAGGGCTTTTGCTCTTTGTTGATATTATGAAAGAATTACCGTTAACATTGTTATTACGACCACTTGATTTTGAGACATTTTCTACAGTCACTTATCAATTTGCTAAGGACGAGATGTTGGAAAAGGCTGCTTTCCCAGCACTTTGCATAGTTGTTGTTGGCTTAATACCGGTTATTATTGCAAATATGGCATTGACTAGGGTAGCCAAATAATAATTTTATTTACATCTTTTTTTAGACAATTATTTTTTTTCTTGCGATATCTGCTTGTTGGGCCATATAAGTACAATTAAAGGGATAATCATGCCAAGCAATATCTTGTAGTTTTGAAAGTTTATCCGTATCGGATAGCAAAGACTTAAGGGCTGTTGCGAAATTTGGGCTATCTGGATACTCAACGAGGAGAGCTCTGCCCTCTGCACGTTCTGGAATACCACCCATCTTCGTGGTGATGAGTGCGCACCCATTTGCAAGCGCTTCTAGAACGGCCCTCGATGCGGGCTCTTGCCAGATAGAAGGAACGATTGCAATAGCTGCCTTTTCAAGCTCCTTATTTATCTCAGCAAATGGTAAAAAACCCAACATTTCTGCCTGCCCTTGTAAAGGAGCAATTGCCTCTTTTACAGCCCTTTCATAGTCAGACATCTTGCCGTTTCTAAAATGTTTTGCGCCTATTATTTTTACATTCCAGTCGGGAAAGAGAGGTAATATTTCTCTAAGTGCCAATGCGGCTTCCAAAATGCCTTTTTCAGGCACAATACGTGATGCAATTATGATTGTTTTCTCTTTGGAAGGTTTTTCTTTTAAATTTCTGGTTGCACCAAGTGGAGTTAAAAAAATTGGCGTTTCGTTTATTTCTTGTGCGCAAAAGCCGTCTAGAAAGCATTTTTTTATGTATGTTGAATTTGCAAATATACCGTCTAAGTTTTTTGCTAGCCAGAGACGTTCCGCAAGAGTTTTTCCACCTTTCATCTTACGTGGGTCATTATGCAAAAAAAGAGCTACTTTGATTTGTTTTTGCAGTTTGGTAATAGTAGCTGCTACCTGACATCTGCCGTGAACTTCAATTAGTGAGGGTTGTGTTTTTCTGTTTCTAAGATGAGCAATGTAGCTGTGTGCAAAACCAATGTTATGACCGTATATCAAGGGCCATTTTGATTTTAAAGCAATATAGGAAAGATTCGGAAAAGACTTTGAAGTAAGGGGTCTGCCATAAATATGTATCTTATGTTCAAGTGTAGTATGGTTGGCAAGATCACTTACTACGGTTGCAACAGCGCCAGCATTTAAGGGCGTAAAAATTTCTTTATAGGGGAGTACTAAATCAATATATTTTGCATTAAACATTTAATATTCCCAAATTATATAGAAAGAAAGCTTGCTATAATGGATAAAGCTTGACCTTAGTAATGGCAAGCTAGTTAAACTTCGTGATTCCTAAACTATTCTCATTAAAAAAAATAACTATTAGGAATAATATAATCGCCAACCCGCTCACTATTATGATTACGTACTTATGTTTTCTGAGGTTTTTATGAATTTATCGGCGTTTGAATCAAAGTCTTTCCGTCACTACCTTGCTTTTATGTCTATAGCATTACAAGGTATGTGGATACAGAGGTTAGTAGTAGCCTGGTTGGCATGGAATTCGTCAAATTCACCAGCATTTGTTGGATTTGTTGCATTTTTGAGTTTTGCACCAACAATGATCACAGGACCTTTATTTGGCGTATTAGCAGATCGTATAGAAATCAGACTAGCTGTTTTTTCAAACTACATCGTGATGTTATCTATAACTTTAATTTTTATAATCGTAGCTTACTTTTATGGCATAAACGAGATATCTGTTGCACTTTTTTCTACTGCTATCGGGCTTGTTGCATCTGCTAATCACCCCTTCAGGATGGCATTAGCCGCAAGGCTTGGAAACAAAAATCAATTATCTTCTATTATCGCTATAACTACTTTAAATTTTAATCTTTCTCGTCTTATTGGCCCAGCAATTGGTGGGATATTAGTATCAAAGTTTGGCCCAATCCAGACTCTTTGGGTTACAAGTGTAGGTTTTTTGCCGATTATTTTTTTGATTCAAAAGCTATCGATTAGAGAAAGAGATTCTGATACCAAAATAGAACAGCATTTTCTAGACGCCTTAAAAGAAGGTTTTTCGTTTACTAAAAAAGAACCTTTTTTACTATACATCTTCGGCTTAACTATCTGTGTGACAATGTTAGGTAGGGGCTTACTTGAGACGTTGCCGATTGTTGCACAAGGGGTATTTAAAGCAGGCCCAAACGAATTGGGTCTATTAACAGCTAGTGCTGGCGGTGGCGCAATAGTTGCCTCTTTTGTTAAAGCATTGGGAAAGCCTCAGCAAAAAGGTAAAATAGGCTCATTGGGAGCTATTTGTTCTATTCTCGTACCTTTCTCAATTATTATAATTGGTTTTTCAAACAACTTTTTGTTAACAGCAGGGTTCGTTTCGTTACTTGGGTTTGTTTTGACTTTTTTTGCGACTACTATGATTTCAGCAGCGCAGCTTCAGCTCACCGATGAATTTAGAGGAAGAGTTATGAGTTTGTGGACCATGACTGCTATGGGGGGAGGCGCGATAGGTGCTATTATATTAGGAGTGATTTCTGAAATTTTTGGTATTTCAAACACTTTTATTTTTCTTGGCAGCCTAACTGCTTCAATAATAGCACTTATCTTATTTTTCGCGCACCCAAACAAAAAATACTAATTCATGTGTTCAAAAATCATTTGAATAATGTTGTTAAAACCCTATCTAGAGATAAAATGTGCAAAAACCGCAAAGTGAGCTATTTTATTAAAACAACGCAAGGCGCTTTTAGTGAATCACAATTCCTTTTTAACACGGCTAGATAATTGGATAAAAAATGGTCATTCGGCTTGTTTGGTGATTGTGGTTTCAACATGGGGCTCTGCTCCTCGTCAGCCAGGATCTATAATGCTTGTAAGAGATGACTTGCATCTTGAGGGCTCTGTCTCCGGTGGCTGTGTAGAAGGGGAGGTTATTCGTTTGTCTCAAGAGGCAATGGAAAGTGGTTTACCATGCTTGAAACAATTTGGTGTTGCTGATGAGACGGCTTGGGAAGTTGGGTTATCATGTGGGGGAAGAATTTCTGTGCTGATTCTTCCGGTAACAGATACTGGCATTCCTGTATCTATTTTGAAAGAAGCGGTAATGGCCGAAAATAAAAGAGGGTCCTTAGACATAGAGTTTATGCTTGCAGATATCCCAAAAATCACGGTGAGTGCAACACAACCGAAATCGTCTCTACATGCTGTCCATAGCAGCAATCTTGAAGAAGAAAAGAGTTTGTTTAATTTGCGTCTTAGGCCAAAAAATCAGCTTATTGTAATTGGGGCAGGACACATCAGTCAGGTATTGAGCCGGCTTGCATTGAATATGGAATTAGACACCACCATAATCGACCCCAGGGCAGTCTTTCTATCAAAAGAAAGGTTTCCAGATGTCACCATAATGCAAGGTTGGCCTCAGGAAGTTTTGCCTCAACTGTACATTGACGCGCAAACAGCAATTGTTACATTAACCCATGATCCCAAAATTGATGACCCCGCTCTTGCTCATTCTCTTAAAACAGATGCTTATTATATTGGCTGTCTTGGTAGTTCCAAAACCCATCAATTGAGATTAAGTAGATTAAAAGAGTTGGGCATTTCCAATATAGACCTTGCTAGACTTCATGGCCCTGCAGGTATTCCTCTTGGAGGTCGGGCAGCCTCTGAAATTGCATTGTCGATTTTAGCAGAATTAGTATCTAAATATTATAAAAGAGGTAATCAAAAGGTATCTTGAAGCTTTTGAATTTTCCCAAACTTGTAAGTTTTTATCCCAAACTCTATAAAACGTGTTTAGAATTAGCCGCAACAAACTCGGTCACAGCTTTTAAATTTAAGATTAGGTGAAAACACTATGCAACTAAGGCGTTGGCAAAAAGAAATAATTGATGATTTTCAGTCTATTCTTGATTCACACCGCCGTTTTATAATTAAGGCGCCAACGGGTGCTGGAAAAACTGTGCTCGCAAGTGAAATCATAAAACAGTTTTATTCAGGTGAAAAGGTAATTGTTTTATGCCACAGATTGGTTTTACTTGAACAGCTTGAAAGAGCTTTAGCCAAAGAGCATAGAGTGCGTAAGTTGGGGCTTAATCATACCGAAGCAGCTTTCGCTGATTACGATGTTTTGTTATCTACTAGCACTCGCGCAAGGGATATATTGGATGATGCTATCGAACATGCCAAGCTGGTTATAATTGATGAAGCGCACAGGGTATCCCCTAATGGTAAAGGCTATAAGCGAATTCTAGATTGCTTTCTTGAATATGGGAGAGATGATGCTCACATGATTGGTCTGACAGCGTCTCCAGAGAGACGTACCGCTGACCAGAAAGACCAACTTAGTCTCGCCTTTGATGCGATTATTGATGGCGCTAATATGGATAAATTATTTGATGAAGGCATTTTGGTAAGACCTCATTATAGACCTCATTTTATTCATGATTTGGACCTTGGCGAAATTGATATTAGCAGTGGTGATTTTCCAGTGGCAAAATTAGCACCGGCCATAATCAAATCATCTATGATAAAACATGCATGTTCAATTTATCTAGAAGAGCGAGAAAATGTAAAACCAACTCCCATTTCAGCATGGTTTTGCCCCGATGTTACTGTTGCTGAAACTACGGTCGAAGCAATTGAGAAACTGGGGGTCAGTGTGTCCTTGATCACCGCTACAACGCCTATTAAAGAGCGCATGCAGATGTTAGCAGACCATGCAGAAGGAAATGTTGAAGCTGTCGTTTCAGTTGGCGTTCTTGCAGAAGGCTGGGATAATCCCCACTGTAATATTATCGTTCATATGAGGCCAACATTGTCTAAGGTTTTATGGGGCCAATCGGTGGGTCGCGGTCTACGTGCTGCATCTGAGAAAAATACCTGTATTGTAATAGATGTTTCGTCTAACTGGTCAACTTTTGGACCGGTAGAAAAGTTACAATGGACATTATGGTCTCATAGGGGCTCTTATTTGAAATTTAAAAACAGATTTGAATGGATTGCCCAGCAACCAGTAGATGAGCAAACAAGCTATTATTTATGTGATAACAAACTTGCTTCAAATTTGCGGTGCTCTTACATCTATAAAAAAGACAAGTTTTCAGATACGGGATGCCCTGTTTGCGGCTCTTTCTCAGCAATAGATATTCACAAAGAGCAAAAAATGGATAGGTCTGTAAATGATATTGGTTTACATCGCCTATTTTTCGAGCGTATTCCAAAAGTATATGAAGAGATGAACCACAATATATGGCGCACTCTTGGCAGCACTGCTTGGACGGGTGCAGAAAAACAGGAGCTCATATTTCTCGCCTTCTGTAAGGCTTTTGAACTTGTGGACGGTAATCCCTCTAATTCTGATTCTGAATTTTGGAAGATCACTTTGAATGGAGAAGCTGATCTACGCGAATTTCTTGTTAAAAATAAGATTCAGATTGTTAAACAGGAAGAATTTAATCATGCTATTCTAGTGGATGGCTTAATGCATGGAAGAAGGATAAGAGCATTGCAGTCCAATCATGGTATATTATTATGTGGTCAACAATTTGATGAGCTGCAAGAAGAGGAATTAGAACGCAAGTATCAAAGGGCTTTGCAGATTGTTGAGAGGATCACAGTAATGGGTTGCTCAAGTCAAGATAACTTGCCTTATTTCAATGCGAAGAACGTGGTAGCGCTATGAGCATTAGTACCATAATTGCCCCTTCTATCTTGGCGGCAAACTTCGGAGAACTTGCCGCTGAAATAAAGCAAGTTGAAATCGCAGGCGCTGATTGGATACATCTTGACGTTATGGACGGCAAGTTTGTGCCAAATTTAAGCTTTGGCGCCCCTGTAATCGCTTCGCTGCGAAAAAATTCTTCAAGCTATTTTGATGCCCACCTTATGGTCGAAAACCCGGATAAGCTTATAACAGACATGAAACAAGCTGGATGCGACGGAATCACCGTTCATTTTGAGTCATGTACCCATTTGGATAGAACCATTTCTGCTATCAACGAGCATGATTGCCGGGCAGGGGTTGCCCTTAATCCTCACACATCGGTCGAGAACCTTACTCACATTTTAGATAAAATAGGTTTAATACTTGTTATGACGGTAAACCCTGGTTTTGGTGGTCAGCAATTTATCGCATCCATAGTTAATAAAATAGAGCAAGCACGCGGTTTGATAGGGGATAGACCCATTCAATTGCAGGTTGATGGGGGTATTACAGAACAAACAGCGCCACTAGCTATTGCTGCTGGTGCAAATAATCTGGTTGCCGGTTCCGCTATTTTTGAAGCAGACGCTGATCAATATGCTTCTAGAATAAAGGCAATTAGAGGGAAATAACTAAAAAAGTATATTTTTATTTTTTTATAAATGCACCAATATGTTTTTGACCTCTTTTGCGAGCTAATTTGATTTGTTTTTGTCTTTCAGCGAAACGGTCTTTTCGTTCAGTTGTCGTTTTAGTAATGCAATGTGGGCAGCTTATGCCAGCTTGATAGCCATCTGAATGCAATTCAGCCTCTGATAACGGATGCCTACAAGCATGGCATAATGCGTAATTTCCCTTTTTTAGGTCATGATCAACACTCACTCTGTTATCAAATACAAAGCATTCCCCTTGCCAAAGGGACTGGTCTGCAGGCACTTTTTCCAGATATTTTAAAATACCACCTTGTAGATGATACACCTCTTCAAACCCTATATTTTTCATATAGGCTGTTGATTTCTCACATCTGATTCCGCCTGTGCAATACATAGCAATTTTAGTTGGTTTTTTATGTTTTTGTTTTGATGCAAAATCATCTGCCCATTTTGGAAATTCACGAAATGATGTCGTATTGGGATCTATCGCTTTGGAAAATTTTCCGATTGCAACTTCGTAATCATTACGAGTATCAACAATTAGCACATCTGGAGATGATATTAATTTATTCCAATCTTGTGGTTTTACATAAATGCCTTTTGTTTCTGATGGATTGATATGAGGCTCGCCCATTGTTACAATTTCACGTTTTAGTCTCACTTTCATCCGGTGAAACGGACAGCTATTCTCTTCAGAATATTTTATTTGTGTTTGT
This sequence comes from uncultured SAR116 cluster alpha proteobacterium, assembly GCA_902516825.1. Classification (GTDB taxonomy): domain Bacteria; phylum Pseudomonadota; class Alphaproteobacteria; order Puniceispirillales; family Puniceispirillaceae; genus UBA5951. Next base: position 382 of record CABXZZ010000021.1, on the reverse strand, counting down.
TTGAATTCAGGATACTCATACAGCCAAGCAACAAATTTTTCTATGCTCTGGTGACTGCCTGCAATAGTTCCATTTATTCCCTCAGGGGCAATTAGAATTGTACCGAATAGATTATTTTCAGCACAAATATCTTTGAAACTTTGCTGCCAACCGTCAATGCTATGCAAGCTTACAAACTTATATAGAGCAGCAATCAAATAGGGTCGTTTTTGTTTTATTCCAAAAGCTTTTTTATGTGTTTGTTCTTTCATTAAAGAAAACCCTGCCATCCTGTAACCCAAATGTAACCCAGTAGCTATTTAAGCATGAAATATGGATATAGCATTCTAGCTAATTTTCCTGCAAGCATCACCGTAATTTTGATGTGGAAATGATGTGACGT
>CABXZZ010000020.1 GCA_902516825.1 uncultured SAR116 cluster alpha proteobacterium | reverse complement strand
GATTCAACATATTTGTTTCCTCCCATTAACAATCCGCCAGGTATCCCGAGTGCCATCGCTATAAAAAGACCTGTCATTAGATTTTTAAAGCTATGAAGAAAATGGTCCAGAATACTTCCAGAAAATACTGCACCTTCTGGCGCCCTTGTAGTCATGCCTACCCAAAGTTCTTGAAACATTGCAGATGCTTTTGGTAAAAACAAAGAATTAATGTTTCCATAGGTTGTAAGAAGCTCCCACAGTATAAAAAAGATAATAAGATTTATAGAAGTGACAACAAACCCTCTAATTCTTCTCCAAACTTCTCTAAAAGTCCAACCCACATCTTGAATACGATTGGGATCGTCTGTTTCATATTGAATTTGTTCGGTCGCTCTTGCCATTCCTACTCTCCCCTAGTAGTCTGCATTGCTTCATCCTTGACCAAATTCCATATATGGTCTCTAAGTTCAGCATATTTTTTAGATATTTTTACTTCCGAATTGTTCATTCTTGGTCTTTCAAAATCGATATCTACTATTTCCTTAATTTTTCCGGGTCGATATGAAATAACCACAACTCGGTCACCGAGGAGAATGGCCTCATCAATAGAATGTGTTATAAAAACACAAGTTTGACCAGTTTCCATAACAATACGTTCCATCTCTGCCTGCATCGCTTCTCTAGTCATGGCGTCAATAGCAGCAAAAGGTTCATCTGCGAGCAGTATGTCTGGGTTTGTAGCAAGGGCGCGAGCGATACCCACGCGTTGTTTCATTCCACCAGATAATTCGTAAGGAAATGTTTTTTCAAAGCCAGTGAGGTCCACTAATTCAAGCGATTTTTTTACCCGGAGTTTTTTCTCTTCTTCTGAAAGACCTAAGTCTTGAAGCTCGTAAGGCAATCTGATATTTGATTCAACCGTTCGCCATGGAAGCAATGCATAATCCTGAAATACCATTGCTCTATCCGGACCAGGGGCAGTCACTTCGTCTCCACGGACCTTTACACTACCCCCGGATTTTGGAATTAGGCCAGAAACGGCATTTATGAAGCTAGTTTTGCCACAACCTGATGGCCCAACTAAAACGACAAATTCACCTTTTTTTATTTCTAAGTTAATGTCTTGAAGCGCGATTAATTTTTTTCGTTCCCTATGGAGGTCATAAGAGATAGTAAGGTCTTCTGCTACGATAATGTTTTCATTTGATATTGGCACATTAATCCCCCCTGGGAAGTATGACTTTATAACTTTACTACGAAATTGTTAAGAGTAGATTGAAACTCGTCAAGAAGAAAATGTAAAAAGCACGAAAATTCAATTGATTATCGATAATTTTTTAGTAAATACTTTAGAACGATTTTAAACTAAGTTTTACTTTATTATTCTTTTCTCTAATTAATTCAGTGTTTTTTTTTACAGTCTTTAGGCAAAATTCTAGTATCTTTTTTGCTTCGCTGGAGAGCGTTGCTGCTGTCTAATAATCACTGCAAGCGTAACACTCAAAGCAAATATAATCATTTCGTTTGATATAGTTTCTCCAATTATATGGATTGATATTAGTAAAGTTATAAAAGGTTGCAGAAACTGTAATTGGCCAATTTTGGCGATTCCACCTAGTGAAGCACAATACTCCACAAACAATTTCCTATAGACATAGAAAAAATGCCTAAATAGAGTACCCCGCAGAATGAATTACTTTAATATGTGGCATCAAGGATGGTAAGATTATTTGGCCATAAAACCCATGCAAGGAGAAACGATATGGGTAAGGTGAGGCACAAATCCCATGTTATTACTTTAAATCTGGACATACGCTTATTAAAAGAAGCACTCTTGGTATATCCGAAAGATGCAAAGATGCAAGCCATTAAAAGCCAAAAATTTCCAAGTAAGAAATTTTTGTAATTACTTACGCTCAAAATACCTTCATCCAAATAGGTTTTGGACATAAAAATTGTTACTAATAAGGCTGTAATGAAAGAGCAGATCCAGAATAAAATGTGAGGCCTTTCCTTTGTGAATATAACTGCAGCAGCTGATAAGTATAAAGATAACATCGCGAGAAAAACTGAGCTGCAAGAGCTTCAAACTTCCGCTAGAGCAAACGCAACAGCTCCTGGAAAGCCAAAAACAAGTAATAGCCCTATTGAGAATAATTCAATCATTTCATTGCGGTTCAGCGAGCAATAAAAAATGTGTTGCCAATTTGATTTTGCTATCCTGTTAAATGGGCTGAGGCAGAAAAGAAAAGTTATAGCAAATAGGCTAGCACAGAATGCTCTAAGGCAAGTTATGTGTAACGATGAATATATTTCTAGTGCTAATTTAGTTGCAGGAAAAGTGCCTGCGAAAATTTTTATAGCGACTAAAATGTTTATAATTGATAGAACCTTTGTTTGAAAAGCAACCACTTCATATTAATTATGATGCTAATCAAAGAAATATTATCGATTTTTTCTTGCTGTTCTTATCCTCATCGTTTTAATCTATTAAGCACTACTATAAAAAAAATAAAAAATTGAGGGAAGAAAAATGCGAAATTATTTGATATTTATTCAATCCATTTTGCTCGGACTTTTTTTAGCTTTTGGAGCGCATGCCCAGACTATAAAAAATCCTGGCATTCTGGTTCACGCAGCGGATGATGAGGCAACAACACTAGATCCTGCTCAAGTGGAGGCAGGTGAAGGCGGCGAGACAGTCATCTTGCAAGTTTATGATAGATTGCTAGAATTTGGGCCATCTGGTCCGGAGCTTATTCCAGGTTTAGCAACAACCGTTCCAACACTAGATAATGGTATGATTAGCGCCGATGGAATGACTTACACTTTTAAAATAAGAGAAGGGGCGGTATTTCACGATGGAACAGACCTTACTGCAGAGGATGTTAAATTTTCCTGGGACAGAATTGTGGAAATGGATCTGCCCGAGGGTCAGGCAGGTGTTATTTCCGACATTGTAGCTGAAACCTCGGTGATAGATGATTATACTTTTCAAGTTACTTTAGCCGAACGCAGTGCAAGCTTTTTGAATAGTACTGTTGTTTCGATGGCAGCTTCAATCGTTAGTAAAGACGCAGTAATGGCAAATGGTGGTGTGGTTGAAGGAGAGCCAAACGAATATATGGCTCAGAATGCAGTCGGTTCTGGCCCTTATAAGTTGAAGGCATGGAATAGGGGTGAGAATATCCTGCTAGATATAAACGAAAATTATTGGGGTGAGAAAGCCAAATTGGCTGCTCGTATCGAAATTGGTGCTGAACCTGATGTTCGTGTGCTTGGTCTCCGAGCAGGAAATTATGACACCATCGAAACTGACCCTTCTTTCGTTGCTGATATCGAAGGAGCAGACGGTGTAACTCTTCATACAGGTGGGCTTTTGCTAGAGCCTATTCATGTAGGCTTCAATTTAAACATTCCAGAGGGGTCGTTGCCTAAAGAGGATACTATTCCAACAGACTTTTTCCATGACCCCCGCATCCGTCAGGCATTTAATTATGCATTTGATTATGAGGCATTTTTATATGGACCACTTGCAGGTTTTGGAGAATTTAATCCTCATTACTTACCGATCGGCATTTTTGGTCATGATGCAAACGCGCCTGTTTATGGTGCACAAGATAAAGCCAAAGCAGAGGCGTTATTCCGCGAAGCAGGATATTGGGACAAAGGATTTTCAGTTTCTGTAATTACAGAAGAATCAAATCTTTTTGCAGATGCAGCGTTGGTACTAAAAGACTCCATAGAAGGTCTTAGTCCAAAATTTCGGATAAATGTTCTTGCAGTAGCAGAGGCAGTTTTTGATGAGGCACATGCTCAAAACCCGGTAGAATACGCCATGTGGGTAAAAAATGCTGATCCATTTGCTGACCCACATCCATATATGAGTGCTTATCAGCATCCGGATGGAGAATGGGGTGAAGTTCATGGATTTGCTAATGGATACAGAAATCCTGAAAAGATTGCTGAATTAATTGACGGCGCTTCTACAGAGCTTGATGTTGTGAAAAGAGCTGCAATGTATTCAGAGTTACAAACTCTACTTTTTGATGATCCAATGTGGCTAATTACCGCGCAAGAGGGTGTAACGATGGCTTATCGGAGTTGGGTTAAAGGGTTCGAGATGAATCCGTTATGGCCACGTCCAAGCCTAAGATTTTCTTATTTGGACAAGTAAAAAATATAAAATTGATAAAGCCACCCGCAAAAAAGATTTCTCAGTAATTGCGGGTGGCTTTTAACAAAGCTAAAAACAAACACAAATTTAATAGAAACTTTCGCCGCTTCTGATAGAGAGGTAGTAGGATAAATCATGCAAATTAAAGACTACATTATCCGTCGCCTTATGATATTACCTTTTTTAATATTAGGCACGTCGATTATTGTTTTTGCTTTAACCCGAATAGGCGGCTCTCCAATTGGGATATATCTCTCTCATGAGATGAATCCAGCTGAAGTGCAAGAAATGAAAGAACGCTTTCATTTAGATAAGCCTGTCCCTATTCAGTATTTTTATTGGATTAAGGGGGTTTTTCAGGGTGACCTTGGTTGGTCGGGGGTTGCGTCTGCGCCGGTAGTTGACGTATTTCCAAAGAAATTCGCTGCAACGATGGAACTGGCAATTGCTGCTGGGATCGTTGCTGTTTCCCTTGGTATTGCAATGGGCACGTTTGCAGGTGCTAGGAGAAATAAACTTTCAGACCACATAATTAGGGTTGTATCTGTTAGTGGGGCAAGTATGCCATTGTTTTGGTTTTCCATATTATTATTAATCGTTTTTTGGGTATGGTTGGGATGGTTTCCTATCGGAAGAAGCGATCCTAACCTTTTTGAAGCAATAGCTCATCCAACTGGATTTTATACAATTGATGCCGTTATAGCTGGGAACTTTGCCGCTTTTAAGGATGCAATATGGCATCTCGTCATGCCAGCTGTTGCATTAGGATATGGAGCAACTGCCATAATTGCGAGAATGATGAGGTCGTCTTTGATTGAAGAATTACAGGAGGATTATGTGGACGCAGCAAAAGCGAAAGGTTTGGCTGAAAATGTAGTATTAAAGAAGCATGCGAGAAGAAATGCTCTCGTACCTACAGTGACTGTTATCGGTTTAACATTCGGGTTTCTTCTGCAAGGAACGGTTGTTGCTGAAATAATTTTTAGATGGCCTGGTTTAGGTCGCTGGATGGCTGCTGCTGTTTTACGAGGAGATCAGGCTACAATCATGACATATGTTATGTTTACAAGCATTCTTTTTCTAATTGTAAATTTAGTCGTTGACGTTATTTATGCAAATTTAGATAGAAGAGTGGAATTAGGTGATTGATATGGCTCTCGTAGATCAAAAAAAAATAATTGAAAACGAGCCGATTTATGATTCTGCATTTAAAGTTCGTTTGACAAGAAACCTCGAAATTTTATCCAACGTACTTGCTAATCCAACTACTGTAATCGGATTGATAATTGTCATTTTAATGATTTCTATGGCTTTATTTGCTCCCATAATAACCGAACCTAATACTCCTGATCCGTATCAAATGCCGCGTGATTGGAAAGCTGCAAGGTCAGCTCCCTTTACTCCAGGACATATTTTGGGAACGACTAATAGGGGCGGCGATGTTTTTTATGGTGTTGTATGGGGAGCTAGAACTTCATTAAAACTGTCATTGTTGGTGGTTTCGCTAACTCTTGTTGTTGGAGTAATTATAGGAAGTATAGCTGGTATCGCAGGGGGGAAAATAGACGAAGTGCTTATGAGAATAGTAGACGTTTTTCTTTCAATACCAGAATTAATTTTTGCATTGGCTATAGCTGCTATTTTAGGACCATCATTCACCAATATTATTCTAGCCCTAGTAGTGGTTTTTTGGGTAAAATATGCGCGTATAATGCGCGCTCAAGTGATTAGAATAAAGCAACGTGAATATGTAGATGCCGCAAAAATTATGGGTGCATCAAATTTACAAATTTATTTGAAAGACATATTACCAAATTCATTCAGTCCTGTAATGGTGCAAGCAACTCTGGATATGGGAAATATCGTACTGGTAGGCGCAACACTCTCCTTTATAGGATTGTCTGAGGCAGGTATTGCTGAATGGGGAGTGCTTGTATCAGAAGGTCAAGCAGGAATTTCTGCTGGTAGATGGTGGGCCTCAACTTTTCCAGGTTTAATGGTGTTTTTGTGGGCTTTGGCTTTCAATTTAGTTGGTGATGGGTTACGGGATGTTTTTGACCCTAGAACCGAGACTAAGAGATAATTTAATGGATCAAGATGGTACTTCAAATTCAAATAGTTTTTCAAACCGTTTAATTGCGTCAGTTGAAGACTTAAAGGTTTATTTCCATTCAAAAAAGGGCCTATTGCACTCTGTAGATGGCGTTAGTTTTGATATTGTTGATGGAGAAATAATGGGCCTAGTAGGTGAAACTGGATGTGGAAAAAGTGTTACAGCTCGTTCTTTTATGCAATTAGTTCAAACTCCTCCTGGAGTTATAGCTGGAGGTAAAATAAGATTTAAAAGTAAAAAAACTGGAAATCAAATTGTCGATTTGCTTAGTTTGACTGAAAATCAAATTCGTGAACTTAGAGGTGAGCGAATTGCTATGATTTTTCAGGACCCTGGTAAAGCACTAAATCCAGGATTAACCATACGTGCTCAGATTGCCGAAGTGTTTCAGGAACATCGAGAAAATGATGTTTTTGAGAAGGCAAAGCTAAGTCATGTATTGAAAGGCTTTATCGGAGTTGTACTAAAAAAATATATGCGACAAGAGACTAATTTATTCATAAGATTATTATTGTTTTTTCCTCCAATACGCTCCTATAAAAAGAAATTGGATAAAGCTATTGATAAATTAGTGACCGAAGCCCTAGCAGAAACACAGATACCAAATCCTGAAAAGGTAATGGAAAGGTACCCTCATGAGCTTTCAGGCGGAATGAAACAACGGGTAATGATTGCCCAAGCAATTGCCTGCAACCCTGATTTATTGATTGCAGACGAACCTACAACAGCACTTGATGTAATTGTGCAAGCACGAATATTAGATTTGATCAAAGAATTGCAGAAAAGACACAAAACGTCCGTTTTGTACATTAGCCATGATTTGTCTCTTGTTCGGAAGATTTGCGATCGCGTTGCGGTTATGTTTGCTGGCAAAATAGTGGAAACTGGAAATTCTGATGATATATTTAAAAATCCAAAACACCCCTACACAAAGGGTCTAATTAGAGCTTCATTTATGACCCATGAACGTGGAAAATTAGAGGAAATAGATGGAATTAACGCAACCTAGAAAAAAGTTATTTAGAAAGGAGCCTAAAAATTTAATCTCAATTATAGTGATTAATTTTCTTTTTGATACTCCTAAATTGAGTAGTGTTCGACCAAGCAAATGAAAACAAAATTAGGATTTCTGATATTTATAATTTGGTTTAGTGAACTGAACATTAAAATTATAAACAGCCACAGCATTAAGGAAAAAACTTGAATACCGATAACAAAACTACCTTAAGTGTCCAAAGCATAAAAAAATTTTTTCCTATTAAGGAGGGAGTATTCCAGACAGTTGTCGGACATGTACACGCTGTCGACAATGTGAGTTTTGACATAAGCGCTGGAGAAACACTTGCTCTAGTAGGAGAGAGTGGGTGCGGAAAAACTACGACAGGTAGATGTGTAGCTGGCATAGAAAAATTAACAGAGGGTAACATTTATTTTGATGTTCCTAAAGATAGAATGGATATTTTGGAAAAAGCAAAAAAGGGTGTTGTAGACTCAGAAGGAAACGAAGAAATAGCAAAAATAAATAATTTCCACGATATAAATCAAATTAAAGGTGAAGTTTTCAAACATTATAGAAAAAATTGTCAAATGGTTTTTCAAGACTCTTTTGCATCGCTTTCTCCACGACAATTGGTCAGTGATATAGTTTCGCGGCCGCTGAAGCTTCATAATATTTGTTCAAATAACGAACTGCTCCCGAAAACTATAGAGCTGCTGGAACAAGTTGGTTTAGGTGAGGAGCATTTATATCGCTTTCCTCACCAGTTCTCAGGAGGTCAACGGCAACGAATTTCTATTGCAAGGGCTTTAGCACTCGACCCAAAATTAATAATACTTGACGAACCTACAAGCGCATTAGATGTATCCGTGCAGGCTAGGATACTAAATCTATTGCATAATTTACAACAACAGCGAAGTCTAGCATATCTTTTTATTACTCATAACTTATCAGTAGCGAGACATATGGCTGATAAAATAATTGTTATGTATTTTGGTAAAGTAGTTGAGGCTGGCAAAACAGAGGAAGTTTTTTCAAATCCTCAGCACGAATATACCAAAAAGTTACTTGAGGCAGCTACTTAGGATACGCAAACCTTTAAGGGATTATTTGTTTGAATCTTAAAATATATTTTTTAAACTTATTTTTCCTGAATATCTTGTATTGAATTTTTAAATAACAGATATTATCCCAATTACAACTTATGCGGTGAAAACATCGACTTCTATATGGTTTCTAATTTCAGTTTTCTTGCTAACTTTTTGCTGGCACATTAGATGAGTTAGGTGAGCTCTTGCCTCTCCTGATGCAAAAAATAATTCGTGGCTTTCAAACCGCCTTTTAAATAATATGTCTATTCCGTCGCTTGCGCTGATTGGTTTTAATTTAGCTTCCGCTAATAATAGTTCTAGTCTATGATTGTGATGGTTAATTAATGTGTTCGCTCTTTTATTTCCATTAATGAAAGGCCAATCGTGACCAGGGAATATTTTAATTTCTGGTGAGATTGCAGACATTTCGTGAAGATAGTTTAGATAATCTCCAAGAACATCTTTGTCAGTATTTCTTATATCCGCTGAAATATTAGGTGAAATTCTAGGAAGCAAAAAATCGGTTGGCAGAAAAAGTGAATCTTTCTTATTTATTAAAGAGATTTGACCAGAGCTGTGACCTCTATCTATTCTACACTGCCAATGACTATTGCATCCTTTTATTATATCAGTGGCAGAAAATTCTTTGAACTCTGGTAATTCTGGCACATACCTTCGATATCTATCAGAATCATTTCGGCCAAGCGCAATTTCAGCCTCTGGAAGACCATATCTTGTGTAGTGTGACGCCAAAAGTTCAGAAAAATCGATAGCCGATAAATCGAAAAGAAACTGTGCATGTTCCTTTTCTGCGGCTGAAGAATAGCATTCCGCACCTGTCATTTGAGCTAACTCGCTTGCAAAACCGATGTGGTCCACATGATGATGCGTGATTATAATCTTATTTATAGGTTTCTCAGATAGAAAACCATCTAAAAGTGCTTTCCAATAGTTTCTTGTTTGTTCTCCATAAATACCAGCATCAATGATAACCCATCCGTCAGGCGTATCTATTACATACAAATTAATATGGTCTAATCTAAATGGCAGAGGAAGTCTTCCCCAATATAAGTCTGGGCTAAGTTGAACAAGTTGATGAGTATTTGGCAAATCGATATTTAGCGGTATCATGGAAAGTATAATTTTTAATAAAAAAAGAGAATTAAATCGACAGAAATTTTATAAACTGAAATGTTAGAGTTGATTCTTAACTGCGTCAATCACTGCTTTTATGCTATAACAGGAATAGTTCAGAATAACAGGGGCAAGCTTTATTATGTATACACCACCAATTCAGGATCAAAAATTTATCATTGAGCACTTAATTGGAATCGATTCAATAGTAGCGTCCCAGAATGGTGATGCTAAAAGCCAAGACATAATTGACGCCGATCTGGTCTGGTCAATTCTGGATGAAGCTGGAAAATTTGCGAGCACTGTCCTCGCTCCTTTGAACCATTCTGGCGATAAACAAAATTCTAAGATCACGCAAGACGGAGATGTCATTACGCCAGACGGGTTTAAAGAGGCTTATAAGGCTATGTGTGATTCTGGTTGGACTACATTAGAAGCTAAAAGCGAATGGGGCGGTCAGGAAATGCCAATGAGCATTAGCGCTGCTGTGTGCGAAATGTGGCATTCAGCAAATATGAGCTTTGCACTATGTCATCTATTGAGTCAGGGGCAGATCTATGCGCTTCAGAAATCTGCATCAGATGAGCAAAAAAGAAAATTCCTGCCTAATCTTGTTTCTGGAAAATGGACCGGAACAATGAATTTAACAGAACCACAGGCTGGCACTGATTTATCTAAAATCAGAACTAAAGCGGTGCCTGAGAAGGATCATTACCTAATTTCGGGTCAAAAAATTTATATTACTTATGGTGAGCATGATATGGCCGAAAACATTATTCACTTGGTTCTGGCCAGAACCCCTGACGCACCAGAGGGCATTAAGGGTATATCTTTGTTTATTGTTCCAAAAATCCTTGTGAATGAAAATGGAACTCTTGATAAACAGAATGATGTAAAATGTATTTCGATAGAGAAAAAACTTGGTATTAAAGGCTCGCCTACGGCTGTCCTTCAATATGGCGATAATGATGGCGCGGTTGGCTATTTGGTTGGGGAGGAAAATAAGGGGCTTGAGATTATGTTCGGTATGATGAACCACGCCCGCTTCAATGTTGGTTTACAAGGCCTTGCTATTGCTGAGAGAGCTTATCAGCATGCCGTAAACTATGCCCAAACAAGAGTCCAAGGTACGCCGCTGGCAACACAGACAGGCACAGCCATTAATCAGCACCCAGATGTTTTAAGATTATTATCAGTGATAAGATCTGAAATAGATGCAATGAGGGCCCTCATTTTTACAGGTGCTAACGCTATGGATAGAGCAGATCATGCCGCAAGTGAAGAGAAGGAGATAGAACAAAATAGAGCATCTGTGTTGATACCTGTGATAAAAGGTTGGGTTACAGAATTGTCTGTTTCACATTGCTCAGACGGTGTGCAAATACATGGCGGAATGGGGTTTATAGAGGAAACAGGAGCTGCTCAATATTTCCGTGACTCACGAATTTTGCCAATCTATGAGGGTACAACCGCTATACAGGCAAATGATCTTATGTTTCGAAAAACCATCAGAGATGAGGGGCAGACAATACGTAACCTTCTGGATGAGATTGAAACAGAAATTGCGGATATAGATAACGTCTATTCTTCACCCTTATCAAAAGCTATTTCGGAAGTTGGCTCTACTTTAGAAAGATTATTATCGCACTCCAACGATCCAAGGTTTCTTGCTGCAAATGGGGTAAACTGGTTGATGCAACTTGGTTATCTATGTGGCGGCTGGATGGCTGTAAAATCAGCAGATAAGGCCATTAAAAACAAACAACTTCTTGCAGATGATTTTGTTCAGGCAAAAAAAATATGTGCCGAGATTTATCTGCAACATAGTCTTCCTTGCGTTTTCACTTATTCAAATATCATAAACCACGACGATAATGCGATATTAAATATGGATGTTAGCTGGCTGAATAGGCAAATCGCATAGCAAAAAACCAGAACTCTGTTTTCTAAAATAATTAAGGGGCAATGCATTGAGCAATAAATATAATTTTGACACGCTTAGCCTGCATGCGGGGCAAACGCCAGATTCTGAATTTGGCTCAAGAGCAGTTCCCATTCATCAAACAACCTCCTATGTATTTCGTGATACACGCCATGCTGCGGCTTTATATAATATGGAAGTTGGAGGACATCTATATTCACGTATATCAAACCCAACCGTAGCTGTTTTGGAACAGCGTGTTGCGGCATTAGATGACGCGGCGGCAGCTACTGCGACAAGTTCAGGTATGGCAGCATTATTCTCGGCGCTTTTAACTATCTGCTCTGCGGGCGACCACATTGTTGCTTCATCTCAATTATATGGCGCTAATGTAAATTTATTGAAATATACGCTTCCTCGTTTTGGGATAAACACAACTTTTGTAGACCCCACCAATCATGAGGAGATAAAATCAGCTATTACTGAAAAAACGAAGATATTTTTTTCAGAAATAATTGGGAACCCGGGACTTGTAATACTAGATGTGGATGCTGTTGCAAAAATTTGTCAGGAATATTCAATCTTGTTCATGGTAGATGGTACTTTTAATACCCCTTATTTGATGGCGCCTATTAAAAATGGTGTGAATATAATCATCCATTCTCTTACTAAATGGATGGGCGGACATGGCGTCGCGATTGGGGGGGTTGCAGTAGATGGCGGTAATTTTGACTGGGGCAGCACCGATAAATTTCCCACGATTTCTGAGCCACATTATGCAATGGACGGTATTAATTTTTACGAGGAATTTGGACCAGTTGCCTTTACTGCTAAATTTCGTGCAGAAGCAATGTATAATTTTGGACCGTCTCTCTCTCCAATGAACGCGTTTCATATTCTGCAAGGTTTGGAAACACTACCCCTTAGAATGCGGCGTCATATTGAGAATACACAAGAGCTATTAAAATTTCTTACGTCGCACGAACAAGTTTCTTGGGTACGTCATCCCTCACTGCCGGAGCATCCACAACATAAACTTGCTTTAGAAATGCTTCCAAGGGGTGCAGGGTCTATTATAACCTTTGGAATAAATGGGGGACGTGATGCAGGTAAGAAATTTATTGAAACAGTCACTTTATCGTCTCATCTTGCCAATGTTGGTGATGCAAAGACACTTGTTATTCACCCCGCGAGCACAACACATTCACATATAGATTCGGTAGCCATGTTATCAGCGGGTCTTACCGATGATATGATAAGATTATCTGTTGGTTTAGAAGATATCGTCGATATTATTTCTGATTTTGAACAAGGGTTAAAAGCAGCCAGCAAGCTGTAGGTAAAATAGTGTCCTAGGATGGCTTTATGAAATTAACATTGAAAGGGCATTTGACCTATATTTCCACTGGTGGCAAAAAACCATCTACAGAAAATTTGGCTATTATCTTCTTGCCTGGTAGCGGTCAAAGCCATCTAACGTTTGTTTTGCAAACACGATTTTTTGCATTTGAAGGTTATGATGTGTATGCGCCTGATTTTCCAGGTCATGGGTTATCAAAAGGAAATCCTCTTAACACCATCGAGGAAATGGCAGATTGGGTTGCTGAGTTAATGGCTCAGTGTAATCTTAAATCTGCTATTATAGTCGGTCATTCACAAGGATGTCTTGTGGCCATTGCATTGGCTCATAAATATCCTGATTTAGCTGAAAAACTGATATTGATTGCAGGGGCATTACAAATAAAAGTGAATGATTATCTGCTTGATAAATCCAGCAGCTCATTGCCGCTCGCGGTTAAAATGATGACAGAATGGGGTCATGGCAGGCAAGGTCATTTTTTTGCAGCCTCTCAGCCTGGTCATTCACTGCTAGGTATTGGACGTGAATTAATGATGGCAAACGTACAAGAAGCATTGCATGCTGACCTGCTTGCCTGTAATCAGTTTGACGCTACTAATATCGTCGCAGAGATTGGAGTGCCAGTATTATGTATTCTTGCAAAAAATGATAAGATGACACCTGTCAAATTGGGCTTAAAAATGTCATCCGCATTTAAAAATTCAACTTGTGTTGAAATTACACAATCAGGTCATATGCTTCCAATTGAAAAACCAGATGAAGTTAATGCATCAATTCAAAAATTTTTAAATTTATAGCGTACACTCAGAGGCATAATAATGATGGCTGGTAAAATACAATTCAAAAAGATTGCGGTTATTGGCGCTGGTACAATGGGTAGTGGAATCGCTGCTCAGATAGCAAATGCAGGGCTAGATGTGCTGCTGCTAGATTTGGAAGCAAAGAATGAAAATGAAATAAGCCCAGCTGAGGCAGCGATTGAAAGGCTCATTAAGTCTGATCCCCCCCAGCTTGTATCAAAAAATGTATCAAAACTCATCCAGACAGGCACAATCGAAAGTGATTTTGATAAGTTAAAAGATTATGACTGGATTATAGAGGCGGTGGTAGAACGCCTTGATATTAAAAAATCACTTTATTCACGCTTGGATAGAATCATAAAGGGCGAGTGTATTGTAACATCCAATACATCTTCAATTCCAATCACGGTTTTGATGGAAGAGATGTCTGTTGCATTCCAACAGAGGTTCGCCATCACACATTATTTTAACCCTGTTCGTTATATGCGTTTGCTTGAATTAGTTGTCGGCGTTCACACCCGCCAAGATATTGTTGACGCCCTTGCTGATTTCAATGATGTGATGCTTGGGAAAGGGGTGGTTAAATGTAACGATACACCAGGGTTCCTCGGAAACAGACTTGGTGTTTACGCCATGCAAGTTGGCTTGTTTGAAGCATTGAGCCGCAATGTTCCCTTTGACGACGCTGATGCTATTCTTGGCAGACCAATGGGCATACCAAAGACAGGCGTTTTTGGGTTATATGATTTAATCGGAATTGACCTTATGTCAGATGTGGTCTCATCCATGCGTCAAATTCTGCCAGAGCAAGATGATTTTCAAAAAGTTGGCACTGATCCAGACTTAATAACTTCTCTGATAAGCGCGGGTTATACTGGCCAAAAGGGGTTGGGCGGATTTTATACAGAAACCCCATCTGGCAGACAGGTCAGAGAATTATCGGATAATGATAAATCAGATATAGAATGGCGCAATATTAATCCGCTACCAGAAATTGCCAAAAAAGCAGCTAAAGCACAGAGTGAGCAGGAAGAAGCACTGTTAGTGCTGGTTCAAGATAATAGCAAGTACGGCGAATTTGCCCGTTCTGTTTTAGCCCATATCTTTTGTTATGCAGGTCAGCTTTTAGGTACGATAACGACTAACCCACAAGATATCGATGATGCGATGAAATTGGGATTTAACTGGCAACGTGGCCCTTTTGAGATGATCGATGCCATCGGATGTGAGAACTTAAATCGATTAATTGGAGATGCAGGCCTTAAAATGCCCTCAGCGCTTCTATCTAGAAAGCCTTTTTATCAGGTCAAAGAAAGTATCGTTTCTGCCCGTGATAGTGATAGAGGGTATGTTCCTATTAGTCTCCCAGAAGGCTCCTTCAGGCTTCAAATTGCAAGGCGAGCTTTACCAGTCTTATTTCAGAATAATGATGCTTCTTGTTATTTAATTGATAATGATATGCGCCTTGTTGAGTTCCATTCAAAGGCTAATGCACTTCGCCCAGGGACCGTTAAAATGCTTGAATATGTAGTAAGCGACCCTGGTAGCGGCGTGATTGTTCATAATGATGCGCAGCATTTTTCGGCAGGCGTAGATTTGAATCATTTTAGATTTCTTATTGAAAATAGGGAATGGCAGGAAATGGACGAATTTCTGGGGGATTTTCAGAAGGTCGTATCAAAACTCAAATATTTACCAGTGCCAGTGATTGGCGCGCCATCTGGTCTTGCTATCGGCGGCGGATTTGAGGTGTTGGCGCATTGTGATGCGCTTGTAGCCCATACTAATTCGACATTTGGTCTGGTTGAGGCTGGGGTTGGATTATTGCCAGCTGGGGGAGGGGTGAAGCAAACCTATCTTCGCTGGTTTAACAAAACGCAAGACTGGGATGAAGCTGCTTGGCAATGCTGGATGCAGATAGGTTATGGCAAAATAGGCACTTCGCCTGATATATCTGCGCGTTATTGTTACTTTTCGCCTGACAGGGATCGCCAAGTAATGAATAAGGATAGAATATTTGAACAGGCATGCGCTCTAAATCTAAGTATGCAGAAGGCATATGACCCGCCAGAAATACCAACATTCAAACTTGCTAATCCAAATATGCGCGATAACATGCATGACTTTATGAAAAATGGCGTATCACAGGGAATTTTTACGCCTCATAATCTTACAACCGCCATGGCGATAGCAGATGTAATTGTTGCAAAAGAGGGCGAGAGGCGATCCATTACCGAGAAAGACATGTTTGCAAGAGAACGTGCGAATTTTATCGAACTTGCAAAAACGCCCCAAACTCTAACTCGTATAGCATCTTTGCTTGATTCAGGAACGGCAGAGCAGAATTAAACGTCAACTTCTAGCCCATAACAGTATAAATGCGATAGCCAGATTTTTATTCAGTATCGTGTAAAGATTGCCGAAGTAAGAATTTCTGAATTTTTCCGGTCGATGTTTTAGGGATCTCTTGGAAAATTATTTTTTTTGGTGCTTTGAACCCCGCTAAATGCTGACGGCAAAAGGCAATAATATCTTGTTCGGTAGCGGTAATGTTTTGTTTCATCTCAACAAATGCGCATGGGGTTTCGCCCCATTTCGCATCTTTTTTGGCAACTACTGCTGCAAATGCAATTCCTTCATGGCGATATAATACATTTTCAAGTTCCACAGATGAGATGTTCTCTCCTCCTGAGATAATAATGTCTTTTAATCTATCTTTAATTTCCACATAGCCCGTATCATGACGAATGGCTAAATCGCCCGACCTAAAAAATCCATCACACAGGCTTTCTTCGGTTGCTTTTTGGTTCTTATGATACCCTTTCATAATGGTATTAGAGCGAATAACAATTTCACCAATTGTCTTGCCATCTGCTGGCACAGGCTTGTTGGTCTCACGATCTAACACATCAACCATTTCTGTATGTGTGAATTGTACGCCCTGCTGCGCCTTAATTGCAGCTTGTTCTGCAAAATCAAGCTCGTTCCATTTGTCCTGCCATACACATTGTACAACATGTCCATAGGTCTCTGTTAATCCATATACTTGCATAACCCTAAATCCAAGCACCTCTATTTTTTGCAAAATAGCGGCAGGAGGCGGTGCACCAGCAGTCATTACTTGTACAGGCCAAGTAGGCTTAAACTGAACCTGTGCTGGTGCATTAACAAGCATACCTAAAATAATTGGCGCACCCCCAAAATGAGTGACTTTATGTGTTTCTATTAAACCAAAGATTGCTTCTGCTGTAAGCTGGCGTGTGCAAATGACGGTGGCCGCAAGTAAGGTCATCATCCAAGCATGTCCCCACCCATTACAATGGAACATAGGTACTGTATATAGATAGGTTGGATGCATCTGCATTTGCCATGCAGGAATTGTCCCCATAGCCATTAAATAAGCGCCTCGGTGGTGATATACCACCCCTTTTGGAAGCCCTCCAGTGCCGGAGGTATAGTTAAGACATACAGCATCCCATTCGTCATCTGGAAGGTGCCATTTAAATTCTACATCGCCTTCTTCTATGAGTTGCTCATAGTTGCAGGTGCCAATGGGTGTTGCAGAAGCGCTTGAGCTATCTTGTTGGTCAATAATATCAATTATCTCAAATTCAGTATAATCAGCTTGTGATAATGCAGATGAGACTGTTTTTGAAAAACTGGCATCTGCGATAAGTATTCTTGGCTCTGCGTGCTCAAAAATATAGGCAATTGTATCCGCATCTAGCCTTATATTTACCGTGTTTAGAACACCGCCAGCCATTGCGACAGCAAATTGGCATTCAAATAACTCAGGGGTGTTAGCAGCGATTACCGTTACAACCTCACCTTTTTGTAAGCCATGTTTTTGCAAGGAAGAGGCAAGTCTCACGCACCGCTGATAAGTTTCGCTCCAGCTATATTTTTGCTCCCCATAAATAAGGGAGACCCTCTCTGGATAGAGTTTAGAGGTGCGCTCTAAAAAAGATAATGGACTTAACGGAACGTAATTTGCCTCACTTTTTGACATAAAGGCAGCGTTTATTTCATCGATATTCTTTGCCATTTGACTTCCCGAAACATAGTTTTTTCTGACATTAGGTCATGATGGGTCAAATTTATATTCACTTCAATGCAAAAGTTTAAAATATTATATTTGTCATAGGAGGAATAATATTATTAGTATTATTTAGTCAAATTTAGCCGGCAAATTGATTAGGCAAATTTGTTTTGACAAAATTAGTTAACAAAATTAGTCAAATAACAAATGGGTTGATAAACTCTTTTTTCAGCTTGGTAGCAGGAATTTATGATATGGCAAAATCTGTGCTAAAACAGCCACAAATAGAGCTTTCAAAGCGAATTTCAGACGAAATTAAGACAACAACCTGTTATATGTGTGCATGCCGATGTGGCATTAAAGTATATTTAAAAGATGGCAAGGTTAAATATATCGAAGGTAATCGCGAGCACCCGGTAAATAAGGGTGTGTTATGCGGCAAAGGTGCTGCTGGCATTATGCAACATTACTCACCTGCAAGATTACACGCACCACTCAAGCGAGTGGGGCCACGCGGTTCGGGCGAGTTTGAAGAAATTAGCTGGGATGAAGCGCTTGCGCTTGCGACTTCATGGCTTTCTGAGATAAGACATAACGATCCTCGAAAACTAGCGTTTTTTACTGGCAGAGACCAAAGTCAGGCTTTAACGGGATGGTGGGCCTCTCAGTTTGGTACGCCAAACTTTGCAGCTCATGGTGGTTTTTGCTCTGTTAATATGGCAGCCGCAGGTCTGCATACTTTTGGGGGTTCATTCTGGGAGTTTGGGGAGCCAGATTGGGATTTAACAGAATATTTTATGCTTTGGGGCGTTGCAGAAGATCATGCCTCTAACCCCATTAAAAGAGCGATAGGAAAATTGAAAAAGAGAGGGGTTAAGATTACCGTTATTAATCCCGTTAGAACGGGATATGGAGCAGTCGCAGACGAATGGATTGGGATTAAGCCGGGAACAGATGGATTGTTCGCTGGTGCATTAATACAACAGCTATTAGCCAACCACGCGATAGATACAGATTACCTGCAACGCTATACAAATGCTACTTGGCTCGTTGTAAATGCGCCAGATGATGAGGATCATGGTCTAATTGCTAGAGATGATGAAGGCAATCCATTTGCGTATGATTTGCAGCGTAATTCACTTGTTAGTGCTAATCAGAAATCACAAAATCATGCGTTGCATGGTGAGTATGAGCTTGCAGATGGTCGGGTTGCAACGCCTTCTTTTGCTCTTGTGGCAGAGAGATTTTCAAGCAAGGAATATTCCTTAGAATCTGTGAGCTTAAAAACAGGTATAGCAGAAGAAACCATTATTAGGATATCAGATGAGTTATCAAAAGCTGCGTTTGATAAAGAAGTGCGTTTGGAACAGGAATGGACAGATTGGACAGGAACACAGCATAATGAAATGGTTGGAAGACCTGTTTCTATGCATGCGATGCGTGGTATATCTGCACACTCAAATGGTTTTAATAGTTGCAGAATAATTCACTATTTGCAGACAATGTTAGGGGCAATTGATTGTCCTGGCGGATTTAGATATAAGCCGCCCTTTCCAAAAGCAGTGCCTCCAGCCTTGCGCCCTGCTGGCAAGCAAGGTGATGTCACTCCTGGAAAGCCGCTACCAGGGCCTCCATTGGGCTTTGTTACATCACCATCTGATTTGCTTGTAGATGATGAAGGCAGCGCGCTTAGAATAGATAAGGCATATTCATGGGAAGCGCCTTTTTCTGCTCATGGATTAATGCATATGGTGATACACAACGCGGCAAATCAGACACCTTATAATGTAGATTTACTTTTTTTATATATGGCCAATATGGGCTGGAATTCATCCATGGATATTCCACAAACACTTCGAAACTTAACAAAAATAAATCCTGAAACTGGTGAATATGCCATACCAAGAATAATTTATTCGGATGCCTATTACTCGGAAACAGTTGCTTATGCAGATCTCATTCTCCCAGATACCACCTATCTTGAGAGATGGGATGCCATATCACTACTCGACAGACCAATATCTGAGCCTGATGCCGCAATTGATGCGATAAGACATCCTGTAGTAGAAGCTGACAGAGATGTTCGCCCATTTCAGACTGTGTTGATAGAATTAGGAGCACGCCTTGGCTTGCCAGGGATGGTAAATGATGATGCGAGTGCCAAATATGCTGATTATGCTGATTACCTCGTAAATCATGAGAGAGGCGCTGGCATAGGTTCATTGTCTGGCTGGCGAGGAAAAAATGGAGAGCAATCTGGCGTAGGCGCTCCAAACCCAAAACAGCTCAAGAAGTATCAGGAAAATAATTGCTTTTTCTCAAGCCCAGTTCCCCAGGATGCACGCTATTTTAAACAGGCTAATAAAGCCTATCTTGCATGGGCAAAAAATCAGGGGTTTATTGGCTCAGAAAAACCAATAATATTTGAATTATATAGTGAGGCATTGCAGAAATTCAGATTAGCTGCGAATGGAAAAATTCATCCTACACCGCCTGTGATACATCGAAAAAGAATTCTTACATTTTTTGATCCTGTTGCATTTTGGTATCCGCCATTTGAAGAAAGCAGTTTAGATGAAAAACATTACAGCTTTCATGCCATAAGCCAACGCCCGATGAATATGTATCATTCATGGGGATCTCAGAATACTTGGCTTCGTCAGATCACCAATGCCAATAAGCTATATATGAATACTCAGAGGGGAGCTGATTTGGGGCTTGTAGATGACGATTGGATTGAAGTATCAAGTCATATTGGCAAAGTAATTTGTCAGGTAAAATTAATGGCTGGTTGTCAGCAAGATACTGTTTGGACTTGGAATGCAATTGGTAAAAGAGCAGGAGCATGGGGGATTGATAATGACTCTCCTGAAATAAAAAAAGGGTTCCTCCTAAATCATCTGATTTCAGCCCTGCTGCCAGAAAAAGAGGGTGGGTATCATTATAGTAATTCAGACCCTATCACAGGCCAAGCGGCTTGGTATGATTTAAAAGTACATGTTCAAAAAGCTAAGCCATCTTCTGAGCAACGCTCCGAGCCCTATTTTGCACCTATTAATCCTGATATAAAGCCAAGGGCATGATGCAGCGTGCTTTTTATGTTTGCCAGGGAGAATTCCAGGGAGAATTAAAATGACCAATTTGCCTTCTCAGACCGATAAAAAACTCGGATTGCTGATAGACCTTGATATTTGCGTTGGATGTCATGGCTGCGTTACAAGTTGTAAGGAATGGAACAGCACAGATGATATGTTGCCATTGTCTGATTTTGATTCCTATGGTGATTCTCCAGATGGGATATTCCTTAACAGGGTGCATGGATATGAGATTAATGATGGCATGACAGCCCAGACAGTTCATTTCCCGCGTTCATGTCTTCATTGTGAACAGCCAGAATGTGTGAGTGTTTGTCCAACAGGCGCAAGTTATAAAAGACAGGAAGATGGAATTGTACTGGTTAATCCAGAAACCTGCATAGGCTGTAAGCTTTGCTCTTGGGCTTGTCCTTATGGCGCACGCGAATATGACCATAATCAAGGCATTATGAAAAAATGCACACTTTGCGTTGATAGAATTTATAATGAAGAGCTTGCAGAGGAGGACAGAAAGCCTGCTTGCGTGCTTGCGTGTCCGACTAGCGCTAGATTGTTTGGCGATTTTTCTGATCCGCATAGTGAAGTGTCAATTTTGTCTCAAGAGAGGGGCGGTGTCGCGCTTATGGAATCACTCGATTACAAGCCTGTTAATAGATACCTTCCGCCGCGCAAAAAACAACTATCAGATAAGTGCGAGAACACTAGTGAGCAATATTCATATGGTTCTAAAAATCGCTCAAGCGATGCAATTTTAGATAATTTTTTCTCTTGGTTAGATAAGAAATTATCATAATGAAGTTAGCTAATAGACGCAAAATTTTGTCAGATAATTCTCATATATTTAGGCATAGAGAATGAACCCTGCATATTCTGTGATTCTATTTACTGTTTTGTCTGGTGTTGGCTATGGCCTATTGGCTGTGCTTGGGCTCTCATGTTTGTTCAGCCTTAACGCGGTGTCAGCATTAATGAACATATCTGTTCTTTTAATTTCACTTATATTGATAACCGCTGGGCTTGTCTCCTCTACAAGCCATCTTGGGCGGCCAGAGCGCGCATGGAGAGCGCTTAGCCAGTGGCGAACATCTTGGTTATCACGCGAAGGTGTGTTGGCTGTTTTAACCTATGTGCCAGCCTTGTTACTTGTTCTTATCTGGGGCATTGAGTTTGTACCAGAAATTTCAGTATTATGGGCCGAATTATTTAAAGATGAAATCCAAAACTACATTTCGGTAATTGGTGGTGTTGCGGGGTTGTTTGCTATCGCAACTGTTTTTTGCACCGGGCAGATATATGCAAGCTTGCGAACAATTCCAGCATGGCATTATTCCCTTACAACGCCTATCTATTGCGTACTTTCAATTACAAGCGGTCTTTTACTATGGATACTTTTGTGTGCGTTGTTCGGATATGACATAAATCAAATCATAACGTTAATAACGATTTGTATGTTAGAAGCATCACTCATATTAAAATGGGTGTATTGGCGTTATGTTGATAGCACAGAATTTGGCGTTACTAAGGCAGATGCTATTGGCTTTGAAACCCAAACACAGGTGCTAAATTTAGAGCCGGCAAACCAAACAAAGAATTATCTGATGAGAGAAATGGGCTATCATGTTGCACGCAAACACGCTTTGAAATTGCGCCGTTATGCCGCTTTCGCTGGTTTTATTATGCCCGCTTTATTCCTGTTGCTTGTTTTTGTTAATCCTGGCTATGCATTAGTTTTCAGTTTTGGTGCAATCATAAGTTTACTATTTGGACTTATGGTCGAACGGTGGCTTTTTTTTGCTGAGGCTAAACATATCGTTACGCTTTATTACTAAATTTGAAGTGCTTTTTTATCTATCTGTTTTAAAAGTTGCTGATGCCCATAGTGACTCCCAAATCGCTCCTTCCGGGTTTAAGCTGGGATCAATTTTTCGGATAATAACAGAATCTATTAAATAGCGTGTATCAGGATTAGTATTGAGGATGACTCTACCATATTGGTCTGTTTTCCCAATTGATTTATGCACATTACCTTCGCTATCTTTGGCAAAAATAGAGAGTTGAGCATTTGGATTTGGCTTTCCGTCATAATAAAGCGTGAATTCCATCTGTCCTTCGAAGGTATTGGATAAATCTGTATTCACCATTACCCATTCAAGTTCCATTCCAGAATATTTATCAGCGCCGTTACCGTTTCTAACCAAGACATAGCTTTTAGCAAATCTTGTATAGCTCTCCTTAAAGCCTTTTTTAGGGTATTTGGAAGCTAAATGTTGGTTTGGTATTTCAGGAAACCCCTTTTCTTTGGAAAAGCTAATAAATTTATCAAAATCATTATAGGTCAGATAAGTGGCTGTTGATTGGTGTAATATTACAGATAATCCGCCGTGAAGAGGAATAATATTTAATGCCGGCCGGTCACCAATTCTTCCATTTACTTGCTGAACACCTTTTGAGGATATAACTTCGAACCTAACGAAATTATTCTCTATATACGGCATTTCATAACCGGTAAAATCTTGTCCAACAAATAATGAGGCACTTAAAATATCGCCCTGAACAAGCTTATATGTTTTAGGCTCAATCCAAAATTCATGTCCAATTGCGGGTAGTGTAATAAAACATAGAATAGTGATAATGTTTGCAAATATAACGCGTATTTTATATACCACACTCATTTATAACCTTCTTATCTCGTTAGAAATATCGTTATGTTTTCCAAACTTATGAATCAATTCCATGTTCTGCTTTATAAACCTTTCTTGCATTTATTTATAGCACTTATAATTACTTTAATAAGTAGCGTAAATCAGCACTCGTTCGGACATGAAATCACCCCAGCCATTGCTGAATTATCATTTAAAGAAGGTTCAGTTCAGATTGATATTTCGCTTTCGGTTGAGCTGTTTTTGGCAGATATTGATGCATCCTCTGTGACTGATACAAATGAAACAGAAAAGTCGGATATTTATGATGAGTTGAGAGGGCGCAAAGGCGAGGAAATTAAGCAGTTATTTACAAATAGATATTCTTCTTTTTCTGATCTCATCACATTGCGCTCACAACAACAAGCGCTAACTGCTCAATTAGTAGCAATAATAGTAGTTGAAAATGATAATGTTATATACCCGCGTGAGAGTAGAATCACATTAATCGCGCCGATAAATAGGGATGATACGCAAATTGAATTTGGGTGGGATAAAAAATTAGGCCCTCTCATTATTAGGCAAGTTTCAGATGGAGTTGCTGACATACAAGCTAAAACAGATGACCAGCTCTATTCTGCTTATCTAGCTGCAGGGGAGCTAAGCGCGCCCATCGTTCGAGATGGTATCACAACTGTTTCTACTCTAGAATTAATTGCGGATTATATTATTATCGGCTTTGAACATATAATTCCTAAGGGCCTCGATCATATATTATTTGTTCTTGGATTGTTTTTATTTGCAACACAGTTTACCCAGCTGGCTGTTCAGATTTCTTTATTTACCATAGCGCATACCATCACGCTTGCATTAGCTAGTCTTAGCATTGTATCTTTGCCATCCAGCATCGTTGAGCCGCTTATCGCATTATCCATAAGTTATGTAGCATTAGAGACCTTGTGGCATAAGCACATAGGCTGGTCTCGGCTTACTATAATCTTTGGATTTGGTTTGTTGCACGGGCTTGGATTTGCATCTGTGCTATTACAGATAGGCCTCAGTCCACAACGTTTTTTAACCAGCCTTATTGCATTTAATGTCGGCGTGGAGCTTGGTCAGATTGCGGTATTGTTAATAGCATATCTTCTCGTTGGTATTTGGTTCTCAAAACGAAGATACTATCGCACCTTCATACAAATCCCAGCCTCCCTAATTGTTGCTTTGATAGGGGGATGGTGGTTTATTGAGCGCACATTGTTGTAGTTTAGTATTGTTAAGCATAAAAAAGAGGTGATATAAACCACCTCTTTGAACGAATTAGTATAGGGAGGAAGCCTACTAAGCCGCGTTTTCATTCTGAATGTTGGAGTTAGAAACCATTTTTTCAGCAACAAATTCCGGGATTTGGCCTCTTACGATACCAATATCCGCTAATGTGTAATCATCTAGACCGTTTAAGGCCCGGCACGCATTTGAGTATTCGAGCCAAGATAGATATTTAGAAACGACACTATTTGTTTTGAGATTAGTTAGAACAGACATTTTAAGC
>CABXZZ010000019.1 GCA_902516825.1 uncultured SAR116 cluster alpha proteobacterium | reverse complement strand
CTTTATTAAATGATAACGTTATCACTTTATAATGATAACGTTATCACCGTACCGATTAGATGGTCAATATAAAAAAATATAGGTCTACTTTCTCTCATTTAAGCGAATCCCCTAATTTCCAAATAATTCACCTAAAGGCTTGAAATTTCTTACCTTTTTAATAAAATGGAGGTAATAAAATTAATCAAAAACCAACATTCAATCTTAACTACGTTGGTATTTTTCAATATAATGGTTAAGCCCCTTGGCCTTCATATGACGCATTAAAAAACTTCGTGCAACATCTTCATCGACATATCTCACTGAGAGAAAATTTACATGCAGCTGATAGGCATTGGATTTAGAGCGACAAAGTCAGATTTAATTAGTTTTTGATGGTGGACCCATTGAGCCACGCTCTAATAAACTACAACTCAATAATTGCATCTTAGTTGATCTATCTTTATTTGATTTCATTTTTTCAATAAGTGTGAGTGCGGCACAGCGGCCTGTTTTTCTGCGATTTTTTTGGACAGTTGTTAAAGGTGGATAACTTACTTCTCCGGAGAAAATCCCGTCCATTCCAACAATAGAAAGGCTTTCAGGTACCTTTATCCCTTTCTCATTTGCTACCTGCAATGTAGCGAGTGCTAAGATATCATTAGAGGAGAAAATAGCTGTAGGAAGCTTTGGTTTAGTAAGAAAATCGTTCATGAACCTTCGAGCTGTGTCGAATGAAGAAGTAGTGTTAACTCCATAGTCACTCTCTAATATGCTTTCTTGCAGTATTGATAGACCCTTTTCCTGATGGAACTCTCGAAAGAGTTCAGCTCTCCAGTTTGCTCCCGAGCGCATTGAACCACCAATAAAAAGCACAATCCGACGATGTCCAAGTTGATATAAACGTTCAAGAGCCAGACGCATTCCATTACGGCTGTCGTTCCCTACTGTATCATACATTGAAAATTTTTCAGAGTTTGACAGTAGAATAAATGGAATAGGATCAAGTCCGTCAAATCTGACTTTTAGACCTGTCGGGGAAATGATAGCACCATCTACGCATGTGCGTACCATATAATTAAAATGCTCTTTTTCAACATTTGCGTCCCAATCATTATAAAGTTGGACCATACTGTAACCCTCTTCTATCAGCACCTCCTGAATGCCGTTAATTAATTCAGGAAAAAAAGGATTGGTTATGTCAGGAATAGACACTGCAACGGATTTAGTTTGCTGTAACCTGAAGTTAGCTGCTATAGCATTCCGTTGATACCCAACTTTTTGAGCGGCCTTAAACACACGCGTTCTTGTGCTTTCTTTAGTTCGAATACCTGTTTGACCGTTAAGAACTCTTGCAACAGTTGCCTGCGCTACTCCACACTCTTTTGCTACGTCAATTATTGTGGCTCTTTTTTTCATAAAACTAAAAATGCACTATTTCCATTTAAAGGCGCCCAAAATGGGGGATCAGCTCGGAGCTTCAATATCGTTTTAGGCACCCGGTTCTTAAATCAATAAACCACATTCCCCCAAGCTTGCCAATCCATCAACGTTGCAAGGCAACTGATCATAGGTTCGCGGTAGTTCAACCTCCGCCATTAATTAAAAAATAAATAAAAATACGATTTATTTTTATTTATAAATTGTAACTACCCGGAATGCGCTTAGTTACATATTCGATTTTTTTGTATACCAAGCATTTTTTCCTTATCATATTAATTGTCTTTACAGTTTTTTATGTGATGCGCACTTTTGGTTTAAAAGACGTAATTATCAGATAATTTCTATGATAAATGGAGAATGAAACATGAATCCAAGATTTCGAAAAACCCTAATGTGGACTGCACTTGTATTATGGGGGGTATTTGCGTTTAGGGAATACTTACCATTTTAGTTGTAGGAGAATGCGCTATCTTTAATTAACGTTGTCAATTTTAATTCTTGGTAGTTGTTTAACCGTGTATGAAGAGGAAGGTCCTTTGTTTTACAGCAACGAAGATAAATCTCTTCACGAAATTAATGATAGTGTTTAAAAAAAACCGCCGTTATTGGGTCAAGAACTTTTAATAGCCCAATTTATTACGAAGAAGATTGTCTCAAGCGAGGAGTTGCGGTTCTTAAGTTTAAAAAATTTAACACAAAAAGATATTATGTTAAGATTTTTGCAAAATCACACCCAGAAATTATACAGTTTTAAAGAATTTTAGATAGGCTAGTTGAAGCCAGTCATTATAGAAATTACAAAGACAAAGTAAATTATGCAGGCATCAACAAAGAAGAATTCAACGCACTTGCAGTTGGGTCGATTAGTATTGTTTAGGATTAACCAGGATATATGCTGAAAGTCATTGTCTAAAAGTTTTAGAAAAGGGTATTTTTAGATCTAGTAGAGAATTTAAAAAAGAAGCTTCATTTAAGAAGCTTTTATGGTTAATTCGGATTGGGTTAATATCTATACCACCTCGTCTTGTGTAAAGACAGGCTACAAGCACCTTACTGCGGGGAAGCAAATCAGATAATGTTTTAAAAACATGTTCACAAATTTCTTCGTGAAAATGGTTTTCCTGTCTCATAGATATAATGTACTTGAGAAGTGATAATTTCGAAGGTACTTGACTACCAACAATTTTTATATAGATATCTCCCCAGTCAGGCTGATTTGTCACCCTACAGTTAGAACGTAAACTTCTAGAAGATACTTGAAAGTCGTTGGGTTCTAAACATCGTTCGGTCTGCAGCAAAGAAGTATCTTGTTTGAAAATATCAAAGTTTTCCTTTTCCAAATCGATACTATCTTCAAGAGGAATATAACCACCAAAGATGTTATTTTGTTCTTGGATGCTTTTTTCATGAAAAGATGCATTAACTTCTGTATTTAGGAAGTTGCTCAAAATTTCTATGACTTTATTAGTGGCTTTCATTTTTGCGCTTTCATAATCGCCCTCAAACTTAACAAAATTAAAGGAGTTTAAAAATAATTTAAGCGACTTAGACTCCATTATGTAATGGGACTCACACGGATAAATTATCTTTAAAAGTCCAGTCACAGGATAACTATTCGACAATAGAAATGAAAATTCAAAGGCATGCCACACATCCCATCCAAAAAAAGGGAGGTTTTCATTTTTTATTTTATCTTGTTCTCTGTTAAGTGAACGAGGGATGCGTACTAACAACTTTTCGTCTATCTCAAATTGACTGCGGTATTGATTAGCTGGATCGCCGTCTGGTTTTTTCCCCAGATGTTTTGACGCAATTTTGTCGATTTCATCCATTATAAATCCTTATAAATAGCTTTTATTACTCTCAAGAATAGTAAAATATTTAGTTTATTTTTAGTTCTAAAAGTTACTTTTTTTAAAAGTAGCAGTTCCAATTTTCTTAATAAAAAAATCAACGTAAACCAAATTTCAGATTAGAAATTTCAATAGTGATATTTTTTAAAAAATTAACGATTTGAAGAGAAAGCCCTCAGAGGTCCCCTCTGTGATACTATCATTTTTTAGCTTATATTTCTAACTATTGATATTTCTCTTGAGGGGATTTTCCACTTCATTTTTAAACAGAAAGGAAATTAGTTTCGGGAAGGTTCATTTATTTTTTGCGTGCTCTGATACGAACAATGGTTCACTTTCATTTTCCGAAATACCGAAAAGACGGAGCATCTTGTTCCTTCGCATTTCTTTAAGCCAAGAATTTAGCAATTCTGACCCAAATCCTTCTTGCTCGAACATAGTCACAACTAAACCATTTTTTATACTCGATGATTTTAAATCTTTATTAGTTCGAACTTTCTTTACTGCGTCAGCTAGCAAATCTACTAACTCTAGCCCCGTCGGAGAGGCTTCTGAGCTACTCGCAAGCGCTCCAGCTCTTGCTGTTGGATGCTTTATTCCTCTCAACAATGGCACTTCGGCATCGTAGATATTTGATAATAAGCCCGGAAATGCAACAACAGTATTTATTTCACAATCAAGCATCATATCTTCTAAGCTACTCTGATCAGATGGAAGATTTGACTCAATAAGATATGTTTTAATGAAATTTTTTCTGTACTCAAAATTTGTAAACCTTGAACCAAGCCACATCATATACGGAAGTCCGAAATCCATTATGGCTGGACCAACTTGAACCAAATCATAATCTATAACTGAGAGTTCTTTAGTTTCAGGATCGTAAAGAACATTATCAGGTTTAAAGTCATTGTGGATAACCACTTCCCGTCTTGCGGGATTGGATGAAGGTAAAAACTCTTGGCACTGCATTACTTTTTTGTAAACGCCAGTTTTAATCAACAAATTAAAAACCTTTTTTGCCGCTTCTTGGTCAGGATTTCCTACGCCTAAAATAGGCATACCGGTGTCGAAGGCGGACCATGGTAAACACCAGCATGGTGCATAAGATGGCATGGGTTGAAGAATTAATTTTATTTGCTCGTCTCGAGACAAAAACTCCTCTCTCAAATCTTTATACCATTCGGTAGGCACTGAATGGAGTTTCGCTAACAGCTTCGCAATTTTCTCAGGCGGAGCCAGCTCAGAATTAAAGTGAAAAAAGTCTTTCATTACCGAAATACCACTTGATTTTTCAATATGAAAATCTGAGCCACGCATCAATATAGGTGGAGCAATACTATTCTCGCGTAGCACTTCCGTAGCCAATAAAACTCTTTTTTCAGTGCTCGGGTGTGAATTCATTATACTCTCTGTACCCTTAACTTTAACTATGCACTTGGGAACATTATTTTCTAGACATATGAAGGTTTGAGCACCGCTATTACCAGATACGTCTTTAATTGAAAGATTTCTCTTTTCTTTCCTGTATTCATAAAATACATCGCTTGCGACTTCCCCAATTTGTTTCAAGGTTGCGTTTTTGAGAGATAATTCTGTTTTGTTAAATTTATTCTTGCTCATATTTCACCTCTGCTAAGTATATCCTATATTTGAAAGTCATTCTGTAATGCAAGTTTATCATGATTTAATCACTGGAATGCATGTTTACCTCTACTTAAAAATAAGCCATGTTGTTTCTCATTCATTCCGTACAATCGGAATTTGTTTGCTATTATTTGTGAGTGTCAAGTTTAATCCCTGCTCAGAACTATTTATATTTTTTTTGAAACTCATTATAAAACTTTATTTAAATCCATTTAGTGTAGTTTTACGTAAAAATGAGACAATTTGTCACACAGGGAGAAAACCATGGCAAAATTCATTGTGCAAACGTGGTCACTGATTATGGATCATAATTTAAACCCCTTAAAGAATATACAGGATTTACAAACCCGACACTTATTTATGCAAATATTAGCTTGGATGTGGTGTGTAATATTTGCAAGCAGTATCGGGTCATTTTTTGTTTTTGGATTGAGCGCAATAGTTCATTCACTTTTGATAGCGGGTATGGCAATTACCGTCTCCACATTCGAAGTAGCCAGAAAGCAACCAGAATTTTTTGGAGGCTTGGGTCGTGCTTATAATGGAGAGCACGAATAAAAAATTTCTAATAAATTTTTAAAAATGTAGAAAATCAATATTGGAAAATAAGGCAAAGATGCAAAATATCGGAACATTTATCATAGAACTTTTTGAGAAAAGTCTTTTAACTATCGTGGCTTTGTTAACAATCATAGCAACTTGCCAAGAACTTTTGGCTATTTTTGACGCCAGAAAAGTGCAGCTAGCTGACCTTCTTTTACTATTTCTTTACACAGAAGTGCTCGGTATGGTGGGAGCCTTTTACAAAAGCAAAAAAATCCCAATAACACTTCCACTTTTCATAGCTATGACAGCTTTGGCACGATTAATAATCTTACAAGGCAAAGAAATGGAAGCAATTACTCTTTTGTACGAAGCAGGAGCGATATTGATTTTAGCGCTGGCTTGCTTGGCAATTAGATTTAGACCAACCCCTATAGACGAATAATAAAAAATAAATACGACGTTAGATAGTAGAGTGGACAATTTTTTGAGATTTTGATTACAAAATCAATATTCGCAAATATTTCCACTTAAAGATGGAATTTATAGGAGATTAAAAATGCCTATTACAAAAACTTCGAACTATGATATTTTTTATAGAGATGAGGGTGAAGGTTTCCCGCTGTTTCTAATACATGGTCTCGCAGGGGACCATAAGGCTTGGTTGAACCAAATAGACCATTTCAAAAGTAAATATAGAGTAATAGCGATAGATAACCCAGGTTCAGGAGATAGTTCCCCCGTCACAAAACCATGTTCGACTCAGGATTTAGCCAATACAATGCTAGAGGTGATGGACAATCTTTCTATTAAAGAGGCTCATATTGTAGGTCGTTCCTTGGGAGGATTTATTGGTCAACAGATGGTAAAGACCAAGCCACAAATGGTAACTTCCCTTGTGATTTCAGCATCAGCTGCAAAAGTTGATGCGATTGGAACAAGAATTCTTAAGAATATGAAAGAATTATTGTATTGGCGTGATAATTGGACAGAATGGGCAACACATTCAGCGCACCTGTTTTTTTCCCCTAAATTTTTCAACGATAATCCAGATGTCGTAAAGGCGGTAGAGGCAATAGTTGGTGATGAAAATAGAAGCAAGGAGTCATACCTTAATTTGAATGATACTGCACTTGCACATGATTTTAGGAGTGAATTATCTACTATCAAATGCCCCACCCTTATAATGGCAGGACTATTTGACCCCATTTGCTCTATTGAGTGTGCCTATGAAATGAGAAATAATATCCCAAATTCGGAGTTGGTTGTTTTTGAGAATTCAAGCCATTTCCTTTTGGTAGAAGAATATGAAAAAGCTATTGCTACCTTAGACAATTGGTTTGCTAAGAACTGAGTCATTTAAGGTTTTAATTCCCTTCGTTTATGTCAACTTAAAAAAATCTCTATTAATGTTAAATTAAAAAAAGATGTAAGATGTTTTAAAGAACGGTCTGTTGTATCGGTGAGGGCACGGTACGCTACGCTACGCTACGCAGATAGCAAACCGCCGTCGATAGAAAGTGTGTGCCCTGTAATAGACTTCGCGTTTGGACTCAGCAAATAGTCAACACCAGCAGCTATTTCCTCTACTTCGGGGAAGCGTTTTAACGGAATTCGTGATTTTGCTAATTCACGTTTTTTGCCTGGAGGAAGAGAGGCTTCCCGTGAGGGTGTTAGAACTGTAGTTGGAGCGATAGCATTTACCCTAATTTCAAACTCCGCCCATTCAATAGCTAGCATTCGAGTCATCTGAATAAGCCCTCCCTTTGAAATACCATATACTGAGCGTCCTGATAAACCTGTTATCCCATGAGTAGAGGCTATATTGACAATAGCAGCAGGCTTTCTTGTTCTTATGGCTTCCCTGGCAAATAATGTAGATAAAAAATACGGACCTTTGAGGTTTACGTCCATAACTTCATCCCATTCTTCCCAAGCTACTTCGTTGGCTGCTTTTACTAAAGGACGCCCCGCATTATTAACTAAATGGTCAATCTTTCCAAATTTCTTGAATGCCTTACCAAAGCTTTCCTTTATGCAATCTTTATCTCTAAGATCCATCGATATTAAACTGAAGTTGGCTTGTATATTTTCAAGTTGTTTTTTTGTTTCTGAAAGTAATTCGGTGTGTTCATCACAAATTAATAAAGAGTATCCTGAGCTTGCTAATTTAATGGCTACTGCTTGTCCAATGCCAGTACCTGCGCCGGTAATTAATGAGACAAAAGAGCCTGAATTTTCCATTTAGCAAGATTTCCAAAAAACTGCCGTTATGAATATGTGGAATAGCTCATTTTTAACCTAGTCACAACAAAACTTTATATACTTTCAGAAATAAAGGGCTCAATATTGCTAAGGTCATCTAGGGTAAAAATTTTAGCTTGTGAGACGCATAAGCGTCTCCAAAAATAGTAAAATTTATAAAGTAAGGAGGGTTTATTATGGATTCAAAAAGTAAATATCAGTTTTTACTTCTCAATGCTTTCAGTGTACCAACGAAGTCGCCATATGCACACAGACCAATGGATGGTGCTAAAGAAGTTCGACTGATGAATTATAATAATATTAAGCATCTTCTAGATGACGTGGATTGGGACTTACATAATGGTGCTATTGCAAGTTACGGTGATTGGCCTGTGGAAACACGTGAGGAATTTGCCTATGCAGCGGCAGCTCGTTTGCCGATTGTTAGAGAGGCGTGTGAAAGCGGTAAATATAACGGGATTGTGCTTTTAGGAGGAGGTGAACCAGGTTTTACTGAGTCACGTGAAATCGCAAAAAAACATAATATTCCCGTCACATCTTGCGCACACTCCCAATTTTATTTTGCATCTTTACTTGGTAATAAATTTAGCGTCATAGATATTTCTGACTTACATAATATGTATTATTATGACCTTGTTATCAAACATCGGATGACCGAGCGTTGTGCCTCTATTCGAAATGTAAACTTTCCTATGCCAAGGCCAGGGGTGACTATTAACAACCCTATTCATGAGGAAAAGAAAAGTGCGTTAGAGGGAAAAAAATCTGAGATGGTGGAGGTTGCCCTCCGAGAAGCTATCGCAGCCATTGAGGAGGATGGGGCAGAAGTTATTACTTTTGGTTGCTCAGCATCTTTTTGGTTGCAACCGTTTTTGCAAAAACGATTAAACGATTTAGGTTGGGATGTGCCTGTTCTTGAGGGTTATAGTTGTGCAATAGAGATGGCAAAGTCACTTGTTAATTTAAAACTTGATGTGAGTGGACTAATGGTACCGCGGGGACATTCAAAAATGTTCAGACGAAAAAAATCATTCTGAAAAAATTCTTCATGTTATAAATCCATAAAAACTATCTACTTTTATGAAAAATAGTCTTCGTACCGGCTAATACGGTTTTCAAAAAAATAAGTGGGTTTAAAAATTTATTCTGGGCCTGCATATTTTCCAGCATTTTCGGGCCATAACGCTTTTATGATTTTAAAGTTAGAAATATCAACAGTTGCATCCATATGAAGAAAAATAGAGGCATCTCTTACGAGTTTTTCGATTCCAGCTTCTAACATTGACCCCATACCCCCATGAAGTTCCATTGCATTTTGGCAAACTTTAAGTATTTCCTCCGATGCAAACACTTTTGCCATATTACACAGAGCATCAGCATCTGGAGTATTAAGGTCTACAGCCTTTGCTGCCTGCATCACTAAAGCTCTAACCGCCGTCACTTTAGTTGCCATGTCCGCAAGTCTACTTGCAACTATTTGATGCTTAATTAAAAGTCTTCCTCCACGTGAATAAGTTTGAACGAAATCTGCAGTTCTCTCCAATGCCGCTTGGCCAACACCAAGGTTCTTAGCAGCCTGAATGATCTTCCCTGGTCTAAAATAAATACCTGCTTGGCTTAGTGCATTTTCCGATTTGAGAAGGTGTGAATCTGGCACAAAACAGTCTATTAGTTCCAACTCACCGTTGTTCATATATCTACAGCCAACTGTCTCATTACATCTTGCAATATTAAAGCCCTTAGTACCTCTAGAGACAATAAAAGAAGAAGTGCCCTCCATCATACCAACAGATGGGTTGGTATTTGCATATATTATATATAAACTGGCATCGTAACCGTTGCTGATATAATGTTTCCGGCCATTTAAAATCCAGCCACTATCAACTTTTTTGGCTTTTGTATCCATCGCTGCTTCAGGCGCGTTATATCCAAGCCATCTATCTGAAGCCCCTTTGGGTTCTGTGAGCGCATGAGCGAAGAGAAAATTTGGATTATCCATTAACTTACTAAACCATTTTTCTTGGTGATAACTATCTGCTTGAGCACGCAGTAGAACCGATACTTTCCAATTCTGTACAAGTTTATCGGCTAACCCAGAGTCTCCTCTTGCTATTTCTTCAGAAATAATTGCAAAGGTTCTAACTTCATGCTCTTTCTCTAAAGAGATACCGCCAAAAGTTTCTGGCACTCCCAGTGTTCTAATCCCAAGTTTGTCTGCGTCTTGCAAGATAAAATCAGGAAGTCGTCCCTCCGGTGTCATGTTCCATTCATTCTTCCAGTTCTTTGAGATAAATGGAATAATGCTATCATCAACGAATTTTTTGCACGCCTCGCGCATCATCCGCTGGCTCTCCGTCAGTTCCAATTCAAAAACACTCATAACCCTACCCCTACTAATATGTCGCCCTAGTTTATCAAACTTGCATAATTTTTTAATTTAATTGAATACGAACTGCGAAATAATGAAAAGCGAATTTCGCTTGTGATACCTTCAAAAGGCGCTCTTATAATTTCAAGAAAAGCTAAATCTAGGGCTAAATTTGCAGGAAAATAAATTTTATGACATCCTTTGAGATAGTTAGTTTAGGTAACAAAATAGCATTTTGGTAAAGTGATGAGCATAAACAAACCTATTAGAGCACGCGACGGCCAACAATGGATTTACGATTATTTATTGAGAACAACTGGTCGAGCCATTCATTTTGAGATTGATGGTCGCCAGCTTCCGTCGCCGGTAAAATCAATAAAGATGGCCGCAAAATACTTAGCAAAAAAAGCAGCCCAAGCTGAAAAACTAGCTTTACTCTCAAAATCTAATGGAGATTTAGAAAGTGCAAAAGTCCTATATCGAAAAGCCTCAGAGATGTACAGAGAAGCACAACATTTCACGATTCCAATTATTAGCGACTATCGTTGGCAACTTTATGAAAAGTGTCTCGATTGTGCGAGTAAATTATATGACTTATCCAACAATGAGGTAAGGAAAGTTTATTTAGAAAGTGAAATTGGCCCTATCCCTGCGCTGTGGCATGTTTTTGATACTGATATCGGGGCACCAGCTGTTGTGTTTATCCCCGGAATGGATAATACCAAAGAGAATTACCCTAACCCACTGGAAAACGAATTCCATATGCGCGGAATGCACGTTTTGTCAATTGATGGCCCTGGGCAAGGGGAAATGCTTAAAGCGGGCGTTTTTGTTACCCCTGATAACCATACAATTGCAGCTAGAGCGGCATATGAGTTTCTTGCAAAACAAAAATCTGTTGATGAAAAAAAAATTGGAATTTGTGGAAGAAGTTTTGGCACATTTTGGTCAATGAGAGCAGCTGCTGCAGAACCCAGGTTCGCGGCACTTGCTGGCGCCGTTGCATGTTATTTTTGGGATAACTTGTCAATATTTGACGAGGCTCCAATACGATTTAAACAAATATTTATGGAAATGTCTGGCACTCGCTCAGAAGAAGAGTTTGACGCAATGTGTCAGAAATTGAGTTTGAAATCAGATATTGAAAGGATTACATGCCCCACATTAATGGCCACCGGTGAATTTGATCCTTTAAGCCCCTTAGAAGATGCTGACACCATTTTTAACCATTTAAACGTGCCAAAAGAAATGTGGGTTTTCGAGGATGAGTTTCATCCAATTCGTACCCCAGAAGCGTTGTCTGGTCACGAAATTTTTCATTTTATAGCGGATTGGATGAAAAAAGCCTTAGATGGTCAATTTGAAACAAACCATTCCATAAGACGATATATTTCTAAAAATGGTGATGGTATGTTTAGTTAGTTTTTTATAGTGATAGTTCTTTGTTTTTTATTCGTTTTACATCTTGAGAAATGATAAGCTTTTTGCCCAATTAATTGCATTTAGTAATCTTTTCAGTAAAAGCCGTTAGAGTATCTGAAATTTCTTAATTTGGGCTTGTTTTACTGTTATATCTATTTTTGGACATTGCTCATCCAGTATTTCCGCTTAGACATGATTTTATAGATAAATTATCCACTATGACCTGCCAAATGCTTACCATGGAAGGAATTTTTTATTCCATCTGCTTTATTCAATATGCCTATGAGAAGAGAGAGAACATTCCAAATTTAGAGGCAGTTATTTTTGAAAAATTTAGCCATTTTCTTCTAGCAAAAAAGTATTAAAAAGCTATATTTGCATGAGATAAATTGGTGATAATTCATAAAAAAAGATTAAAAAAAGGAAAAGAAATGAAGCATAAGGTTGGAGTTATTCCGTTTGATATTAGTGGAGAGCGAATTGCTATTATGTTTGTAACTTCTCAGAAACGGGGGAGATGGATCTTACCTAAAGGAAATCTTAAGGATGGCGAGAGCCATAAAAGCGCGTCCAAAAGGGAGGCATTTGAAGAAGCTGGTGTTAGCGGTGACCTATTAAATAACTTTCCAATGACTCATGTAATTTCAAAAACAAATAAAAGCAGAATAGATCAGGTAGTGGTTACTTATTATCCAATGTTGGTGTCTGAACAGTTGGATGATTGGCCAGAAAAAAGTAAAAGGGAGAGGCACTGGGCATTACTTGATGATGCTTTGCGGGTTACTGACCACATCGATTTTCAAAATGTGATTAAAAACTTTATTGAGCTCAAAAATTCACTCCTAGATGCTGCGAAGAGAAAAAGAGAAAGGCAGCAAGTATAGCAGACGCAGGCACTGTTATAACCCAAGCAGCTCCGATAGATATAACAAATTTTCTGCGTACTAATTTTCGTCGTAGGCGCAAATTGACGTTCTTAAAAGATTCAGATGCGGAATGATTTAGCTTATGTCCTGGTCGAAGTCTTTTTTTATCGGGATTTTCAAGAAATTCTCGCAGAAAGCCAACTCCAAAAATTGCTCCGATAGCTATATGTGTTGAGCTTACTGGAAGTCCTAATGTGGTAGCAATTAATACTGTGATAGCCGATGCTAATGCAACACAATATGCGCGAGGTGCATTAAGTTTGGTAATCTTTTCCCCCACCGTGTTTATTAACTTAGGCCCAAACAAAAGTAATCCAAGCGCCAATCCTGACGCGCCTATAAACATAATCCAAAATGGAAGGGTAACTTTTGATTCTACACTTGCTGATGTGAATGTTGATACAATTGCGGCTAGTGGTCCTACAGCATTTGCAACATCATTAGCTCCATGTGCAAAACACAATAGTGAAACTCCGATAACTAATGGTAGATTGAATAAAGTATAAATTTGTTTTTTGTTATTAGAAAGCTTCTCTGCTCGTCTTTTTATAAAGGGTTTGGAAAACAACCAAGCCAAAAAAAATGCTGTAACAGAATAAAAAATAACCTGAGTGTCAGAAGGCTGCCAAATTTTTTTCAGCCCCTTCATCGCCATGTAGGCAACAAATGCGCTCGCCATCAGGGCTATTAGGATGGGCACCCATTTTTGTGCTGCCTTTTTCCGATCGGAAACGTTTACGATTTTACTCTTTATAAAAAATAAAAGAGTTGCAGCTACAATGCCACCAAATACTGGAGAAATGACCCAGCTTGCTGCTATTTTTGACATAGTGATCCAATTTACTAACCCAAAACCTGCTGCCGCGATTCCTGCGCCCAATACGCCACCAACTATTGAGTGAGTTGTTGAAACGGGAGCATTCAAATATGTTGCTAAATTTACCCATAAAGCCGCAGCAAGCAACGCGCTCAGCATTAAACCTCGAAAATCATGAACTTCTATATTATCACCTGGATTGATGATTCCTTTCGCAACAGTTTGAACGACGTCTCCTCCGGCAAGAAGTGCTCCAGCACTCTCACAAATTGCTGCTATAATTACTGCGGAGGCAACTGAGATAACCTTTCCGCCAACCGCTGGCCCCATATTGTTTGCAACATCGTTAGCTCCAATATTCAAAGCCATATATCCGCCAATTACTACGGCTGATACAAATATAATTAAATTCTCATTTGGAATATTAAAACGATAAAACCCAAAGATACCGATTACACATAAAAATACCGTGCCTATGCCTAGAGGAATAAAACCATTACTAAAAAGATTTGCGTTCTTGCTGAAATAATCAAATCTGAGTAAATCATTTATGTATCGGCCAGAATTCTCCAAATATGCTTTTTTCATTACCTATCTATGCCTTACTTTTAATAAAAATATTCTAATAACCCAAGTTTAGATTAATCATTTTGAAAGTTCGATTAACGAATATTTATATAAAATTCTATTGGAAAAATTAATCGTATTATGTCAACTTTAATACCTTTTAAATTTAAGTTATTACAGTTTTATTACATTAATTAAAAAAAACTGTAATAACTTAAATTTTATCTGTTTCTAAAGCATAACCAGAACTTCGAACCGTCCGTATGACACTACCCCTTGACCCTTTTTTACTATGTTTATTTAGCGCTTTTCTCAGCCTTGTAATATGAACATCAATCGTTCTTTCTCCGATGTTTATGCCGTGCCCCCATATATTATCTAGTAATTGTTCTCTGCTATAAACTTGTCCTGGACGTTCCATGAGTAGCGAGAGAATCTCAAATTCTTTTGGCCCTAGAATAATTTTCTCCCCGAGTACTTCTAAATATTTTTTGGAGAGGTCTAAATGTAAATCTCCGTATTCTAACACTTTACTTGTTAAAAAAGGTCTTGTTCTCCGCAGTACTGCGTTCATGCGTGATAAAAGTTCTTTAGGTGAGAATGGCTTGGTAATATAATCGTCTGCGCCTGTGTCAAGACCCAATGTACGGTCACCTTCTTCACCCCTTGCACTTAATATTATTATAGGAATCTCTTTTGTAACTTGATTGGACCGCAAGTGACGGCAAACTTCAATACCTGACATACGGGGCATCATCCAGTCTAAAATAATAATATCTGGAAGTATATCCTGAGCTAACAACAAAGTTTGTTCGCCATCTAAGGCAATAGTAACTTCATAGTTTTCTTGTTTAAGATTGAACCGAACTAGCTCTAATTGATTTGGCTCGTCATCTGCAATAAGAACTCGAATTGGTTTCAAATTATTCTCCATAACTTTATGGTAATATTCTTTTTTTATTCATCATAAAAAAAGAATATTAAATCTATGGTCTTTCACGGCCATTGATTTTTATTAAACTAGGCAGGGCTGTATCATAATAAGGCATTATTATGCGGAACACGGTCTCTTTTTCAGGAACGCTTTTTATTATGAGTTGTCCTCTGTGTTTATTGGTAATGTGTTTTACGATTGCCAATCCAAGACCCGTTCCACCCTTTAGCCTCGAACGACCTTTATCTGCTCGGTAGAAGCGTTCTGTTAGTCGTGGGATATGACGCTCTTCAATTCCATCACCCTGATTACAGATATCTATTGTTATTTTTCCAGTTTCGGTGTTTCTAATTTTAACGGTGATTGTACTTGCGGGATGACTATACTTTAACGCATTATCTATCAAATTATGAAATACCTCCGTTATCTCATCAACTTCACCTCTAATAACAAGTTCTTCAGCAATATTTTTTCGCTCATCCAAAAATTTAATTTTGTGACCTGTCCTTTGAGCCCTGTCATTCAAAGAAGCTATTGCTGAGGTTAAAACCTTTTTTATAAATACTTTTCCCGTAGGAACAATATGCTCGTCAACCTCTACCTTAGATAGTGACATTAGGTCATCAATCAGCCTTGACATCCTTTTTGATTCTTCCTCCATAATTTTGAGAAATCTAACCGAAGTATTTTTGGGTATGTCAGGTGTGTTTTGGAGAGTTTCGACAAAACCAATCAAACTAGTAAGAGGAGATTTCAATTCATGACTAACGTTAGCAATAAAGTCTCGGCGCATTTTTTCAAGATTATGTTGCAGTGTCATATCCATCAACAAAATAGCAGCTTTCTGATCATTAATTATCATTAATCGACCAGTAAGTTGATGGTATTCATTATTTTTTAAAGTTGCGGTGAATTCACCTATTTTGTCTTTTTTTTCGAAACAAGATTGAAGTTTTTCTTCTAGCTCATCAGAAATTACTCGTTCGTAAATAGATGAACCTATTAAACTGTTACCGAGTAAGCGCTTTGCAGCGGGGTTTGCAATTGTAATGTACTGGTCTCGGTCAATCTCCATTAATGGATCATCCATTATATTACCTAAAAGAAAAACAGCATTAGTATCTGAAATACTTTGATTTTTAATTATTTCTTTTTTAATGAAATTAGTCATAGAAATGCCTGTAAATAACGGTTTTTTAAAAAAAACAACATTTTCAAAATTTTTAAATTTCTCGTTCATCTTATTCAAGTAGATGATACTATCTTCTCTTTAGTTTGTGTTTTACCCTTATGCAATGAAATTGATTTTCCGTTACATTTATGACAGTGCTCCTACAATGCTTGTGCTAGCGACTTTAGCTTGGGGAAGCCACACGATAGCTGGAAAACTATCTGTGGGCGAAGTAAGCCCAATGATGCTTATTTTTTTAAGATGGGCAATAGTTGCGTTGTTGATTTGGTCTACTAATGGTCCTGCTATGATTTCATTATGGCCCGTAGTAAGTAAGAAATTAAAATGGGTATTTTTGATGGGTGGATGCGGTTTAAGCTTGTTTAACGCATTTTTTTATTTAGCAGCTCATTTTACCAGTGCGATTAATTTAGGAATCATTCAGAGCATTATGCCTGCAATGATTTTATTAGGTTCTTACCTATTATTTGGTAGTGTGGTTAACAGGTTTCAGACAATTGGTTTAGTTCTAACTTTTTTAGGTTGTATAATCATCGCTACTAAGGGTTCGATGGGAAATATAATTCTTTTAACCTTCAATATTGGCGATTTGTTAATGCTATTAGCAATCTTATTCTATGCTGGTTATTCTTTGGGATTAAAGAATAGGCCGTCAATTCCAGGACTTATAATGATGGGATACTTCTCAATAGCGGCACTAATAATGTCTGTTCCTCTGGTTTTTGTAGAAACTTTAATTAGTGGTTTCAGAATTCCAACGGAAAATGGATGGTATATCGTGCTGTATATTGCGCTTGTTCCTTCATTTTTATCCCAAATTTTTTTCATGAGGGGGGTTGATTTGGTAGGTCCCAATTCGGCAGGTCTTTATGCAAACTTGGTACCTATTTTTTCTGCGCTAATGGCCATTTTAATTTTAGATGAGACCTTTAGATTTTATCATCTCATTGCAATGGTCATTATTTTTTCTGGTATTTTTTTATTTGAAAAGAAAAAATCTAGTTGAGTTTTAATTGGAGTAGTTGAATTATTATTGGGCTATTAGCCACAAACACATTTATTTTTCTTATTTTTTAAAATGTTTTTCTGAGATCCAATTTATTAGATTTATTTCTTGTTTTTCTTGAAGAGAGACATAGGTGAAGATCATATTTGTAACATTAGTTACTAATTCTTTCGGGTAAGGTAAATACGTAAGTTCTTGCCTGCCAAAAGAAGGACTAGCTGTTCCAAGCTGCCAATTTGTCTCAATCCGTGTATTAACGAGCTTTAGTGATGGACCACCAGTTTTGGATTCTATTTCATTTGGAAAGCCAGAAAGGGTAAGATACGCCATTTTATCATTTGACTGGCTGAACCCGTCAATAAACTCAGTTGATAAAAGAAGGATATCTTTCCTGATATCACTCTCTGACATATGAGAATGCAAAAAACCATCATGCATGTGTATATTTTTTAGCATACCTTATATTCCTACTTCACAGGGCCCTTATTTGACCATCTTTCTCCTTCAAACTCTCCGGCAAGAATTT
The DNA here is from genome assembly GCA_902516825.1 of uncultured SAR116 cluster alpha proteobacterium. Taxonomy (GTDB): domain Bacteria; phylum Pseudomonadota; class Alphaproteobacteria; order Puniceispirillales; family Puniceispirillaceae; genus UBA5951. The sequence continues at coordinate 7,952 of CABXZZ010000019.1, read as the reverse complement.
CAACGGGCTTGTCAATATGTTTGCGATGTTTACCGAGGCTACCAGACATGGTCATCGATCCTAATACTTCTACAATGACTCTTGTCGCCATCAGAGCTGTAATATCTGATTGGTCGTATGGCGGTGAGACTTCAACCAATTCCATACCGCAAATTCCCTCCGCTGCAACGCCTGCAACGAGTTGTAGTGCTTCTCGGGGTAAGAAACCGCCAGGCTCTGGCCAGCCAGTTCCTGGAACAAAACCACAATCTATACTATCAATATCGAAGGACATATAAACCATGTCTGTATCTTTCCATGCTAGTTCTAATGCAATTTCGATCGTTTTTTCAATTCCCAACTTTTCAACGTCACTCATTGTCAAAATATTGGTGTTGCGCTCCCGAGCTACCTCCACAGCCTCTCTTGGCACTTGCCATCCACCAATACCAACCTGCACTAAATTCTCAGGTCTTACATTTTCAAGATTAGTTGCATGGAACCATGGTGTTGTATGCATTCTCTCGTCTAAATCTTTTTCTTGAATATCAGCATGACGGTCAAAGTGAATGATACCTATTCTTTTGGAAGTGCATTCCGCAATTCCTCTTACTGTCGGAAATCCGATAGAATGGTCGCCTCCTAAAATAATAGGTAATGAGCCACTAGAGAAAACATGAGAGCAAGCACGAGAAATCTGATCAAAAGTCTTCTCAATATTAGCAGGGATTGTAAATATATCGCCTGCATCGCATAAAGACATTTGTTCTCGTAAATCAACGCCCATTTCATAATTATAAGGAGTATATAACGCAGATATCTTTCGTATGCCTTGAGGCCCAAACCTCGTTCCTGGCCGGTAAGTTGTTCCGCCGTCAAATGGAGCCCCTAATATGGTGGCATCATAATTTTTCACATCCTTTACATTTTCTGCATAAGGTGCTTTCAAAAAAGTATTTATACCAGCAAAGTGAGGAAGTTCGCCGCGTGAGAATGTAGGTATTGACCGGTCCTCAATACTATCAGCACCGGTAAGCCCCATTTTCAGCGCCCAAGATTTTTCCTCGTTTAGTCTATCTTTTGGGATATTTTTTTCGTCCTGTGTAGCTCTCCATCCTTGAAGTTCATCTAGATTAGGATGATGAAATCTCTTTTCTCTTTTATCTTTAAAACCCAAAATTCGTTCGATACTGACAGATGACATTTAATTTTCCTTCCAAAAAATCAACTTCCTATATTTAGTATATATTTACTGCGCTAGACGATGTTTTTTTTGCATCACACCGGTATGAATTTAGCACAAGACTCTGGATCAAAAAAAGGCTACTCTAACCTAAATGTCAACAGTTAACATATTAATATGAACGCAACTGCACCATCAATGAAATCAGATGCTCTTTGTGAGCAAAGTGCTGTGAATCTACTCTCACTCATCAAAAAGCGAGACATCAGTTGTGTCGAATTAATGGATAGCTGTATCCAAAGATATGAGCAGGTAAATCACGTGGTTAACGCGATTGTAGAAACAAATTTCGAAAATGCTTTGTCTGTTTGTAGAGATTTAGATAATAGCCTCAAGCAACGTTTGACCGATGAGATGTTTCTTCCGATTCCAATTGGGATTAAAGATTTGAACGACGTTGCGGGGATGAAGACAACCTATGGTTCCCCCCTTTTTAAAGATAACCAGGTTAAAAATGATGATGATATTGTTGCTCATTTAAAAAAAAATTCGGCAATTATTTTTGGGAAAACTAATGTGCCTGAGCATGGTTTTGGTGCTACAACAACCAATCCACTGCAGGGAAGCACTGGAAATCCTTTCAATCCATCGCTTAGTGCTGGGGCGTCAACTGGTGGCGGTGCTGCTGCTGTCGCTGCTAGCATCGTGCCACTAGCGACAGGATCGGATTTTGCAGGATCACTAAGAACACCAGCTGGATTTTGCGGAATAGCTGGTATGAGACCGTCCAACGGCGTTGTGGCAACTGGCAGGCGGTCTAACATATGGTCACCATTTGATGTAGAGGGACCAATGGCAAAAACAGCAGCGGATTGTAAACTTCTTCTGGCTCACATGGCAAAATCTCATCCAATAGATCCATTTTCGAAATCGCTTTCCGATAGACTGCTGCAACCTGCAGAGGAAATTGACTTAAATAAGTTAAAGGTTGCCATTTCACATGATCTTGGTTTTGCTATTATGTCAAAATCTTATGAAAAAACATTTTATGAAAAGTTAGAGAAGCTTAGACACTTATTTGCCAATATAGAAACAGCACATATGGACCTAACCGCGGCATATAAAACGTTTATGACGTTGAGAAGTGTCGGTTTTCTTGGCGATTTTGGGCTTATGGAAAATGAATTCGGAGACGAATTAGGTGAGGTTATTATCAAAGAGCTCGAGCATGCAAGGAAGCTATCCTCGGAGGATATTGCCACTGCCTTTTTAGAACATAGCAGCATTGTGCGGCTAAGTGATGCATTTTTTGATAATTTTGATTTGTTGATAACCCCGGCTGCTTCTGTAACACCATTTAAGCATGAGTTAGAGTATCCATCAAATATCGATGACGTGACCTATGAAGGTTATCTTGATTGGGAGGCAATTAGTTGGGGAATCACACTAACGCAATGTCCGTCAGTAGTTATAAATTGTGGTATGGATGAATTTGGCATGCCATTCGGAATTCAGGTCATTGCTAGACAGAATAGAGACGCTTTTTTGCTTGATGCGGCTCATTCTATTGAAACAGCATTTTTGGGAAGTCACGAGTTTTCTAGACCAACCCCAAATTTAAAGAAGTTAGCCGCTATGAAAGCGTTGACTTTAACTTAAATCAGCACAGGAGAAGAAAATGTTGAGAATATTATTAGTTGGTGTTGTAGCCATGTTATTACCTTTAAAAATGGCAGTGTCTGACACGCTGAGTGACGTAAAAGCTAGCGGGAAGTTAGTTTTTGGACTTGAGGCAGGGTATAAGCCATTTGAATTTTTGGACGAGAATAATAAACTTGTTGGATATGACATCGATGTGGGAACAGAAATCGGTAAACGCCTTGGCGGTATAGAGCCAACCCCAAAAGATACAAATTGGTCAACTGTGATTCAATCACTATATAACGGAGATTTTAATTTGATCTTGGGCGGTATGACAGCAACTGAGGAGAGATATAAGCGAGTTAACTTCTCATATCCATATATGGATGCGAGTTCAGGATTATTGGTAATGAAGGATTCTGGAATTACATCCCCTGCAATGCTTGGTGGAAAAGTTGTTTCAGCTGGAGCTGGAACACCCCAAATCAATCAGCTTGCACTTGCAGCTGAGGAGAATGGCATAACATACGATGGCGAAGTCAAAACATATGATAAAGATGAAGTAGCATATGCTGCAATGAGATCTGGTCGACTAGACGCCTACGCATCAACGCTTGTAAGCCTTCTTGCTTTTGCACAAACAAGTGATGATGTAACCGTCATTCCATTTACCTCTAATATGTGGAAAGCCGAATATACTTCCATGGCATTTCGCAAAGAAGATGAGTCATTTAGGTCTGCAGTAAATCAGATTATCGTAGATATGAAAGCAGATGGCACATTGGCATCATTGCAAGAAAAGTGGTTTGGCCAGTCTTTTGTTGAATTATTGCCAGATGAGGCACCAACTTGGTAAGTCATTTTCTATAAGTGAAATTAAAATATGGATTTCATTTTTATAATCGATTCAATGCCCCGGCTTTTGCCGGGGCTAATTCTTACTATAGAATTAAGTTTACTCGGTTTCTTTATTGCCACGGTGATAGGCGTCCCGTTTGGTATCCTTAGAGCCTATAAAATTCCGTTGTTAGCATCTATAATCATCGATTTTTACGTGTTTATCGTTAGAGGTACGCCCATTCTTGTTCAAATCTATGCTGCTTATTTCTTGCTTCCTGTCGTTGGAGTAAAGATATCTCCATTTTGGATAGGAATCGTTGCTTTGTCTTTTAATAGTGCTGGCTATCAAATTGAAATTGCTAGAGCCGCTATTTTATCAATGGATGACGGACAGTATGAGGGTGCTTTTGCGCTCGGGCTAGGGAAATTTAATACACTCTTTTTTGTTATTCTACCTCAGGCAGTTTTAAGAATGCTACCTCCAATGGCTAATGAGATGTCAAATCTTATTAAAGCATCATCTGTTTTATCTGTAATAACTGTTTTTGAACTCCATAAAGCTGCAAATGCCATCATCTCAGATAGCTTTAAATTTCTTGAAATGTTGTTTGCTCAGGCAGTTTTATATGTCGCATTTGTTGTCGCTATGACCCAATTATCTATCTATTTGGAAAAAAGAATTGGCACTAGCTTACAGATAAAAAATCTGTCTCAACGCTAATGGAAAGAATTTAGTGATAGAAATGACGTTAGATTTAGCTTTTATGTACCAAATATTGCCAGATATGCTTGCTGCATTCTGGCTCACCATAAAAATAAGTTTGATCACAGTGATTGCATCCGTAATTCTTGGCATATTACTTACAGCGTTACGGATGATGGGTGGCAGGATAACGCGCTATTTTATTATTGGTTTTGTTGAATTCACAAGAGGCGCTCCCCCACTGGTGCATATATCTATAATATATTTTTTGCTTCCAGAATTTGGCATTGTATTCAACGAGTTCTGGACAGGTGTTATAGCCCTATCACTTATTGGTGCTGGTTATTCAGTGGAAATATTTAGAGGGGCTATTGACTCAATAGGTGCGTCACAAGTAGATGCCTCGAAGGCAATTGGTTTGTCGCGTATTCAAACTTTTAGATTGGTGCTAATTCCACAGGCTTTGCGACTAAGCTTACCTCCGCTCACTAACGAGTTAGCCAACGTCATCAAAGCTTCTTCATTATTATCTGTAATTTCAGTGAACGAGTTAACAAAAGTTGCAAATGACCTTATTTTTGTACATTTTGTGGTTATAGAAGTGCTCATAGAACTTACCTGCCTTTATCTTTTTATAGTCGGGTTTTTGATGTTTCTATCAAAGTATATGGAAGCAAAATTTAAATACTAAAATGCGACAGTGATATTAATGACAAATACGAAAATCTCGGAATTTTCAAATTTATTAAGGGTTGCAAGTCATTATGACAAAAATGCATGTAGCACCACCCTATGCCTGTGGGTATGCTCTGGGAGTAGTTCTGATACCTTAGAAAAAAACGGAATAGCTCATTTGCTGGAGCATACATTATTTGGACCATATTCAACAAATAATCGTTCTGATATTTATTCGGGAATTAGAAATAAGGATATTAAGCTCTCAGCTTTTACTAAGTTGGATAATACATGTTTCATAATTGAGACAGTTAACCGAAAAAACCTTCAAGCGTGTATCGATGTATTATCAGATATTTTTTCAGGAAGATGGTTATCCGAGCAAGGTCTGAACGAAGCTAAATTAGATATCCGTAAGGAAATAAACTTATTATCGCAAGATGAGGACGAAATTTTATTTGACTCGCTCAATGCGATTTGTTTTCCCAAACAGTCTTACGGACAACCTATTACAGGCTCTCATAAGACTATATCAAAGTTGCAAATGGCGGATTTACAAGACTTCCTAAAACAGGAATACATAGCTGCAAATACGCTAATTTGTATGACCGGAAATATAGAGCATGAGCAACTGGTTGACTGTGTTGAAAACAGATTCTCACACTTCCCAGCTGTTCTAAAGCGCTCTTTGCCTGGTCCAAAATGGAAAGGTGGGATCACAAATGTGCATCAAGAAGATGATGGAACAAGGATAGCCATAAGCCTTGCTTTTAATGTTAAAGATATGAGTGATTATTATTTGTTTTGGCTTGCATCCTTTGTATTGGCAGCAGAAACAAACACAGGCCTTAGAAGCGTATTAAATCTGAATACATCAACACCAAACAATCTGTGTATTTATCCTGAATTTTTATCATATTTTGGCAGGATGAATTTTTATTTAAATATGCAGTCGTCGAATTGCCTTGCTGAAATTGATAAAATAAGGAATGAGCTGAGTAGTTTTACGAACGCTAAAATTCAGAATATTTTGGAGCAATTAAAACAGACAGATATTGAACATTTTTTAAAAATTATCCAATTAAAAAATAATAACATTGAGCACCTTGCGATGTGCTTAAGCAACTATGAATCATTGCCAAGTGATGTTACATTCCCTTGCTCCCAGAACAAAATGAAAGATAGTCTCATGTCAATTTTAGGCACTATTTACAAACCACATTTAGAAGCAATCTCTTATAGCATTTAATAGACTATGTTCGGGCAGTATCTCTGGCAATATTAGGAAAAAATTACAATGTCAGAATTTGAGAAAAATATTGGGTTTCTTTGGCCATGCGATGGGTTGAACGACCAAGAGTATTGGCATTATCTGCCCCAAAATATTGGTTGGCTTACAGCTAGGTATGATGCTGATACCCAAACAGAGTTACTTACACAAGATAATCTGGAGCAATATGCTTCTTTTGAAACGCTAAAAAGAGCCGCACGTATTTTTAAGTCTGTTAAATTGGATGCGATAGCTTGTGGTGATCACGCGGCCAGTTTTATTCTTGGAAAAAAACACGAAGAGTATTTGATTAATAACCTGCAAAAATTGTCAAAATGTCCGGTGACATTTCCTAGCAGGTCAATCATAAAACTAGTCCAAAAAAACAAGTTCAGAAACATAATGCTGATATCACCCTATACAAAAAAAATAACCGAAAAATTTATACATTATCTCTCTGAATATGAAATTAATACTCTTTCTTCTTTATCTCTCGAAGCGAATGATGAAATACACATAAATGCTTTTTCTCCACCAGTATTACTGGAGAAGCTTGTTGAATTTGTCCAACAGGATAAACAAAAAACAGATGTAGTGATTTTTGCTGGAGGAGGAATGTCATTTGCTTCAGAAATTGCCAAATTTGAGATGCTTACCGGTCTTCCAATATTGACGGCGGTTGGTGCTCTTGTGAAAGATGCAGCTGAATTAGCAGGTATAAGCTGTAATAAAAATGCTTTAGGCAAACTATTTATGATGCCCATAACATCTGATCTTGAAAAAATTAAGAATAGCCTATCTTCTGGAACTAAAAATTTTTCGTTAACTGAGAAACCGCCGATTTTTAAAGACGGGGTTGGGTCGGTATTGATAGATGAGAACGGCAAATCTTATTTAGATTTTGCTTCCGGGTCCGGAACAACTTCTCTTGGACACGGAGATAAAGAATTATTAAATGTAGTTCAAGAACAGCTTCGCACAGGCATTTTTCATATTGGCCCGCACTTTAATACGACTGTTCAGGCAGAATTTTACAATGAATTAAGCAGTATCCTGCCCTCAGAGTTATGCAGATTCCATCCTTCAATTAGCGGATCTGAGGCAACAGAAATAGCAATAAAATCTGCTATGCATTTTACCGGTAATAATAAATTTGTAGGCTTTACGGGGGGGTATCATGGTCGCACGCTCGGAGCACTCGCTGTTTCAGGTGAAAAAGGAAAAAATGCTACTCTTGGACCGTTTCATCCAGACACGATTTTTTTTGATTTTCCAGCAACACCATATTGCCTGACATCTAGCCTATCAGAATTAGAGGATAAAAAATTAGCAGGAGTAATAATAGAGCCAATTCAAGCAACAGCAGGCTTAAAGTTTGCTCACAAAAAATCATTGCAGGAGCTGAGAGAATTTACAAACAAGAAAAATATCCCATTAATCTTTGATGAGACATTTACTGGCTTTGGACGTACGGGTAAGAAATTTGCCTTTGAGCATTATAATATTGTCCCTGATATAATAATTTTTGGTAAAGCTTTGGCCGCGGGGTTTCCTGCAGGTCTCGTGGCGTCAAAAGAAGCAATATTAACGCATTGGGAAAAGGGAACTCAATCATCTACATTTCAGCTTAATCCAGTTGCGGCTGCTGCCTCACTGTTTTT
>CABXZZ010000018.1 GCA_902516825.1 uncultured SAR116 cluster alpha proteobacterium | reverse complement strand
CAGCAGGTAATTGAATATATTCTCTATCTTCTTTGGGATCTTGGTTTGAAAGTTGGCCATTCATCGAGAACGATTGACCAATGTTTAGAAGCCGCAGGTGAAGATGTCACTATAATGACGGCTCTTCTTGAAATAAGGCATATTCATGGCGATGCTGGGTTATTCAAAAATTTTGAAACACGTTTAAGGATATGGATGGCAAGTAAGCCAGTGTCCTATTTTGTTACTCAAAAATTGCAAGAAAGAGATACCCGTCACAAGCAGCATGGTGCCACACGCTATATGGTTGAGCCTCAAATAAAAGAGGGAAAAGGGGGATTGCGGGATCTTCATACGTTATTTTGGATCGCCAAATTTGCCTATAAAGTAAATTCTGTTGAAGAAATAATAGAACGCGGGGTGTTACGAGTTTCAGAGGCAAAAAACTTTGCTTCCTCCCAACGCTTCCTATGGACTGTTCGCTGTTTTCTGCATTTGCGCTCTAAACGCGAAGATGACCGCCTTACTTTTGATGCCCAAATTGATATCGCTCCATTGATGGGGTTTTCTGGTCGTGCAGGTATGAGGGGCGTAGAGCGTTTTATGAAACGCTATTTTTTAGCAGCACGACAAGTAGGTACGCTCACAAGAATATTTTGTGCGGCAATAGAGAGTGATTTTGAAAATAAAGGTATATTTGGACTGGGAAGAATTCTAAATTTTGCCAGTTTTTACAACCAGTCGAAATTAGTACCATTTGAGGTAGTAAAAAATCGAATAAGCTTGCCATCATCAATTCGGTTTGGGGACCAGCCTGATTTGCTTATGCGTTTGTTCCATCATGCTCAGTTTTATAAGTCAGACATTCATCCTGAAACATTTAGACGAATGACAAGGGCCATTAAATCCTGTTCAGTAGCGCTGCTCCAGACAGAAGAGAGCAAACGATTATTCTTGGAAGTATTAACAGCAAGAAATTCTGCTGGCCGTGTGTTGCGATTGATGAGTGATACCGGATATCTTGGAAAATTCCTGCCCGAATTTGGCCATATCGTAGGTATGATGCAATTTGACATGTATCATAGCTATACCGTGGATGAACATACCATTAAAGCTGTTGAAATCCTGAATGAAATCGAAACAGGAAAGATTAAAAAAGAAGCCCCGCTAGCCTCTAATTTAATACATCAGACCGATGCTAGAAGAGTGCTTTATATGGCAGTATTTTTGCATGATATAGCCAAAGGCAAAGGCGGGGATCACTCAATCTTAGGGGCTGACATTGCTGAAAAACTTAGTCTGTGGTTTGGGTTTTCCGATGACGAAACCGAAACTGTCAAATGGCTTGTCAGGTGGCACTTATTGATCAGTACAATAGCGTTTCGGTACGATCTGAATGATCCTAAGACTATTCAGGATTTTGTTGCGGACGTTCAATCTCTTGAGAGGTTAAAGCTTCTTCTTGTTCTAACGGTTGCAGATATAAGGGCTGTTGGCCCAAATATTTGGAATGGATGGAAGGCAAGCCTAATGAGAGTGTTATATTATGAGTCAGAGCGTGTCCTTGGTGGGCTTGCGCCTAGTCATGCAGAAAGCGGTTTTTCAGAACATGAAATATCAAAGGCAAAAACGATAATCCAGCAAGAGCAAAATTGGGAAGATGAGAAATTTGAAGCCTACCAAGAGCTTTTTTATCCTTCTTACTGGTCGACATTTGATGCTCAAACACATCTACTTCATAGTAAATTACTAGAGCGCTTTTATAATGAAAAACACCCGCTTTGTTTGGAGTTAACTGTTAAAGAAGATAGCAAATCAACCATGCTCACTATTATTACTCAAGATCATCCAGGGCTCTTTAGCAGAATAGCTGGTGCTGTTGCTATGGCTGGATGTCAGATTGTGTATGCCAGAATAAACACCCGTAAAGATGGTACCATTCTGGATGAATTTATGATCCAGACACATGATAAGTCCGCTGTAAAGGAAGAAGAAACCTTATTTAGAATAAGAAAAATGATATATGATACGCTGGCAGGTAAATTCATATTAACAGAACAGCTTGGCGAGAAGACAAAAGCAATATCCAAACGTCAGAGGGCAATGCTAACAGCGCCTAGGGTGAGTGTTACTAACGAAATGAGCAAAACCCATACGGTATTGGAAATTAGCGGCTCTGATAGGCCTCAGCTATTATATGATATAACAAGAAAAATTGCACAATTAGGGTTGCAAATTAATTCAGCGTCTGTTTCGACCTATGGTGATAGGGCGGTTGATGTATTTTATGTAAAAGATATCTTCGGAATGAAAATAGAAACAGAAAAGATGATTGAAAAAATACGCACCTCCTTGCTGCAGGTATTAAAACAGTCAGATAAAGAGTAAGTATGAGCTCGCTAAGGAATTCAGCAAATTCAATAATGCGTGGGTTTAAGCAGGTTGGGTTTTTTACAGGGATCAGCCGCATTCTAGGTTTAATAAGAGATGTGTTGTTTGCTCTAGTTCTTGGTGCTGGCGCTGCCTCAGATGCATTCCTAGTTGCCTTAAAACTTCCAAATCTGTTTCGCCGGATTACTGCGGAGGGCGCACTAACTAATGTGTTTCTGCCAGCTTATGAGAAGGAAGCAGCTGAAAAAAGTGAAAAAACAGCACTTCACCTGGTAACAGAGGTCCAGATTCTACTTGTAGTAAGTCTATCTGCTCTGGTGGCTATCTTTGAATTAGCAATGCCGCTTATCATACAGATTTTGGCACCTGGGTTTAAATCTACCACAGATAGATTAGAAGCAGCTGTTTTTCTTGCGAGAATTACCATGCCCTATCTAGTTATGATATCTCTGGTTGCCCTTTGGTCAGCATTGCTAAATACGCATCGATTATTCTGGCCAGGTGCGGCAGCCCCTATTTTACTTAATCTAGCGCTAATTTCGGGCGCCATATTTGTCGCTCTAACAGCAGGGAGCCTAACAGAGACAACCCTATTATCTCTCACCATTCCGCTAGCGATCTCTGTCGTAGTAGCGGGAATACTGCAATTATTTTTGTTAAAGATAGTGATGGTTAGATATCAGATAAATCTAATTTGGCGATGGGCAGGAATCAGTAAAGCTGGCAGGAAAATGTGGCATTCTTTTGTGCCAGCGGCGTTTAGTGCTGGAAGTGTTCAGATAAATATTTTTGCTGATATGATACTTGCATCTTTTCTGCCGGTGGGTGCAATTTCATGGCTTTATTATGGGGATAGAATAACCCAATTACCACTTGGAATTATTGGTATTGCACTTGGAACAGCTTTGCTTCCACATCTCTCTCGCTTATATGCAAATGGTGAAAAGCCGGAAATGGGTAAATCTCTTAGTAATTCTCTTTATCTTGGTAGCTTTTTTACACTTCCTGCAACCATAGCTCTGCTATTATTATCACCAGTTATCATTTCAGGCGTGTTTGGGTATGGATCCTTTGATGATGCGGATGTTCATGCAACAGCGTCAGCTCTGATTGCATATGCCATTGGTTTGCCTGCTTTTGTTGCGCAAAAATTATTTCAATCTGTTTTTTATGCATCAAATAGGCCATTAATTGTTCTAAGGATAAGTCTTGCAACCGTATTTGCAAATATAATTCTTAGCATTATCTTGATGCGGTTCTATGGTCATATTGGATTGGCATTAGGTACCTCAATTGCCATTTGGCTCGGGGTGTTGTGTCAGGCATACCTGCTTTTTAGAGAGGATTATCTCGATATAAAAAGCTTTTTAAAACTGCTACCCATTATTCTTTCCTGTTTAGGAATGGGCGTTGTTCTAAAATTGTCAGAGAGCTGGCTTATGGTATTTGAGATGTTAGATATTTATATTTTAATAAGTTTAGTAACTATCGGATTAGTTGTCTATTTCAGCCTTGCCTTCTGGACTGGCTTTTTACCCTCAGGATTGATAAGAAAAGCATCTCAAAACTTACAGAAATAATGAAACATAGTTGTGTTATATTTCAACAGGTTTATGAAACGTAATTAGAAAACAGATAAGAAAATAGGATAAAGTAATGTCTAATGGGCGCGTTTTTTCAGGTGTTCAGCCAACCGGCAACCTTCATTTAGGAAACTATCTTGGCGCTATTAAAAGTTGGGTTGGCTTGCAGCAAGTTCATGAAACAATTTATTGTATTGTTGATTTACACGCAATAACAGTCCCTCAAGATCCTACCGCCTTGAAAACGGCAACACATGAGGTTGCAGCATGTCTCATTGCATCAGGAATTGATGCGCATAGTTCTATTTTATTTAATCAGTCGCAAGTGCCACAACATGCAGAATTAGCATGGTTATTTAACTGTGTTGCGCGTCTTGGCTGGTTAAACAGGATGACACAGTTCAAAGAAAAAGCTGGAAAAAACAGGGAAAATGCAACAGTAGGATTATATGCTTATCCAACATTAATGGCAGCTGATATACTTGCCTATAAAGCAACACATGTACCTGTGGGAGATGATCAAAAGCAGCATCTTGAACTTACAAGAGATATAGCCACTGCTTTTAATTCGATGTTTGGAGAGGATTTTTTTCCGCTACCTGAACCGATTATTCAAAGAACAGCAGCACGAATCATGAGCCTAAGAGATGGGGGCTCTAAAATGAGTAAGTCTGATCTGTCGGACTTCACACGAATTAACCTTAATGACGAAGATGATTTGATCTCTCTCAAAATCAAAAAGGCGAAGACAGATCCAGAACCACTGCCTGACACGTTAGATGCCCTTGAACACAGACCAGAAGCAAGAAATCTTGTGGGTATTTATGCAGCGTTAACAGATCAATCTGAAGCAGAAGTATTGTTAGAATTTTCTGGAGAGGGTTTTGGGAAATTTAAGCCATTACTTGCTGATTGCCTAATTAATACAATTTCACCTATCAGAGACGAGATGAATAAACTTTTAGCTGACCCATTGGAGTTAGACCGCATCTTAAATGAAGGAAGTATAAAAGCAGAGGCCATTTCAGAACCCATAGTGTCTGCATGTAAAGGGATGATAGGATTCGTCCATTCTGGCAAATAGAACGTATTTGTAATATGTTGGCACTTTTCAAGGTTGCGTTTAGTTGATACACTATAACAAAGCTTTCATTTCTAATTTTGGGTTATGATAGCAAGGAGAAATGAATAACCATGTTTATACAAACAGAAGAAACGCCAAATCCAGCAGCGTTAAAATTTATTCCTGGTGTTGATGTAATGGGAACTGGAAATGCTGAGTTCAATTCACCAGACGAAGCTAAGAACGCACCGCTAGCAAGACGGCTGTTTCAGATTGATGGTGTTCAATCAGTATTTTTAGGGGTAGATTTTATTGCTGTTACAAAAATAGAATCACTTGAATGGTTTTCATTAAAACCAGCAATTCTGGCTGGAATTATGGAACATTATGCATCTGGCCTGCCAGTTATCGAGATATTAAACGAAACGGTGTCCTCCTCATCTGAAGAGGATAGTGAGACAGTACAGCAGATTAAACATCTAATCGATACTAGGGTTCGCCCAGCAGTTGCGATGGATGGCGGTGATATTATTTTCTCATCTTATGAAGATGGGGTTGTAACCTTGCAAATGCGTGGAGCTTGTCAGGGATGTCCAAGTAGCGCCGCGACTTTAAAAATGGGAATTGAAAATATGCTTCGTCATTACATTCCCGAAGTCAAAGAAGTAAGGCCAGCTGCAACCTAATTTTTAAATAATATTTATTATGACTACAGGGAAAAATTGAAATGATACGGTTCTTTCAACCCAGTGTTTTAGGAGCTCTTCTATTCACTGTGTTTGCGGGGCTGTTAGTACCCCTTTATTTTGAAAAGCCCCGTTTTTTTGTTAAACAAACACAAATACAACCTCAACTTCGAGAAGATTCTGCCCGTTCTCTTTATGATTACAAGCTGGCTAACCCAGTTTCAAATAAATTTAGCGAAGATTGGTTTGAGCTAGTCTCAAATGACACCGTTTTAGAATTTCTTCCATCAGGTTTTCAGAATCTTGGGTACGGAACATCTGGACTTTTGCAGGTTCCAAACCTTTTTGTAACTTTTGTTCCTCGGGGACTAGATACCCTACCCGTTGGAGATAAAAAAGCAATTTTCATTAGATTTATGTTGCCCTTGATTCTAAATGCTAACCAAGAAATCTGGGAACAAAGGAAAATTCTTGAAGTAGCGAAAAACACAGCTGATGACCAAACGATAATAAATATCGCAAAGATGTATAAAATCAATACAGATGCGGTGAACATTGATGAGTTAGTATTATTAGTGAATGAGCGCATTCTTCCTGTTCCAACTTCGCTTGCTCTGGCGCAAGCTGCAATTGAGTCTGGATGGGGGACATCTCGCTTTAGTATTCAAGGTAACGCCTTGTTTGGACAATGGTCTTGGTCACCTGGATCTGGTCTAAAACCCTTAGAAGCGTCAAATAGTCAAGCCGTAGTTCGTAGCTTCCCCGAACTTCAAGGCTCGGTTACTGCATATATGAAGAATCTTAATACCCATTTTGCTTATCAGGAGTTCAGAGAACTTAGAAATTCATATGTCTCTGATGGAAAATGGCCAGACGGCATAGAGCTAGCATCTGCTATGCACCCTTATGCGGAAATAGGGGATCATTATGTAGATACCATCAGAAATATAATAATGCAGAATAATTTAGGGCGTTTTGATTATAGTGAGTTGGTTAATTAACAAGAAACTGTCTACCATACCAGCGCCAACGTCCATTGTCTGCTGGCATAGTACAATTTATACGTGACCTTGGGCCTTTCATTGCCCCTGGAAGCCGTATCTCAGCTCTTGCGCCTAATATTTCAACAGCTAGCTTGCCATATTCACCTGAGAAGCATCTGAGCTGTCTTATGGGCAAAAGAGACTTATCTACCGTAAAACCGTATGATGGAGGATTTTCACTTAAAACCATATCTTGGGGGGTTATATCAGCTACCCTCAGAGGTTTGCCATCAAGAGCAAGTTTAAGTCTATCAATCGACCCATAATTCTCATTAAAGGCAAATCTAGGTAACTCAAACATGGCATCACTCGCAAATAAAACGCCAGAGTTCTGGCCAAATGCAGCTATGAACCCGGCATCCTTGACAGCTTTTATAACATCTAGTGAATATTCCCCATACGGGTATGCAAATAGCTGTGGATATTGGCCTATTTCCTCTAGAAACCGCTTATTTGAAAGCGTGAGCTCCTGTTCCACCTTGATAGGAGATAATCTATGCATATGAGGGTGTGATTTCGTTTGAGAGCCTATGGCCACGCCATTTTCAAGCAACTCGCGTATTTGATCCCAGCTCATATAGTTTCTCAGATTATTATCAACAGGATCGGTTGCAACAAAAATCGTAAATGGGAAGCCATATTCCTTTAATCTAGGCCATGCTTGTGTATAGACAGACAGATATGCATCATCAACGGTAATGGCTACTGTTTTATCCTTAACCACACCGCCAGACTGAAGCGTTTCAATAATATCTATTAAGGGAGCGACCGTATAGCCACTTTGCGCAATAAATTCAAGGTGGGATTCAAATTGTTCGATTGAAACATTTGTAGTTGGATATCGACTTTCGCCAAATCTATGATACATAATCACAGTTGCATAATCTTGCTTCTCAGTTGCAACTGCCTGACTAAATGCAGGTGTTATTATAGCTGTATTAAATAGTCCAAGAGACGTTACAACACACGAAATTAGAACAAATAACCGATATATAAACATAAGACACGCAGTTTCTTTTAAAATTCTTTTTGCTTTATATCATAATTTGTTGGCATAAAAACCCTTCATCGTAACTGATTGATAAACAAATAGATAAGTGAGACAAAAAAATGATTTTACTTGCCATTGAATCATCAGCTGATTCGAGCTCTATTGCTATTTGGCAGGATGCAAAAATATTGGCTCACCAACTTGTTGAAGCAAAATATGGCCATGCTGAAAGAATAGTAATGCAGACAGAGGCTGTTTTGAGCCAAGCAAAAATTAAAATAAGCGATATAGATTATTTTATAGGTGGAATAGGCCCAGGCTCTTTTACCGGCATTCGAACCTGTCTAGCTGCAGTTATCGGTTTCAGCATTGTAGCAGATACACCATGCTTTGGAATTAATGGATTATCGGCGCTTGGCTTTGCTTGTTCTGCGAGTCTTAAGGACACGGATATCCAGAATGATAAATTAGTTGTTTTAGCAATTTCAGATACCAGAAGAGGCTCATTTTATTGTCAGGAATTTAAAGCTGAAAACATGATTCCAAGTGATATAGAAGATTTAACGCTGCCAAGATTGTATGAAAAAATTAATGCATTGGCAAAATCTGGTTTTTTAATAAGAATGTGTGGCGCCCTCTCAGAAGATACCCTTAAATTTGATGATTTTGTAGAGAAACCGGAGCTATTCTGTTATTATCGTTATAGGCTTGCTGCCACGGATATAGCTTATTATGCGGCTTGGCAGATAGAAAATGGCAGAGAATTATCGCCGGCAACCCCTTTATATTTAGCGCCACCAAACATAAACCAACCTAAAAAACCATTGAGCTGAAACAAGACAGGAGAAATCAGCGATATGGTAGAGTTTGAAACAATATGCACACAAAACAGGCAGTCAGTTTTAGGTATTTATCAGAAAATTTATCTGGGCGATTGTGATTTAAAGGCGCTTTCAGATTTGATGGATAAGCCGCCTCATATCGGGTTTTGTGGATATAGTGATAATGAGTTAGTTGGGTTTATATCTGCTAATCATGTTGCAGATGAAATAGATATTATTGAGCTTGGCGTAATAAGTGAATTTCGAAGGCGGGGCATCGCACATAAATTCCTCACATATCTCCAACATTATTGCGTGAACCAAAATATAAAAAAAATTTTTCTTGAAGTTTCTGAAAACAATGAAGCAGCTATTGGTCTCTATGAAAAGACAGGGTTTAGTAAAATAGGTACTCGAAAAAATTACTATTCACGCAAGGGCACTTTAATAGATGGCTTAGCATATTGCTGGAATTCAATGCGTTAAAAAACCACATCACTATTTCAACTTGCACTGTTTTGCAACTTGACGTATTCACCCATTAAAAGTCTTATAATTACAATGATATTGATTGTGTATTTATGAAAAACCTATTCGTGAAAACTTATGGCTGTCAGATGAACGTCTATGACTCTGACAGGATGAAGGATTCGCTTGCTCCTCTTGGGTATCAGGAAAATCCAGATCTGCAAGATGCGGATATGATTGTTATTAATACATGCCATATTAGGGAAAAAGCATCTGAGAAGGTGTTTTCAGAGCTTGGTCGTCTTCGAAAAGTTAAACAACGCGCCGCTGAAGAACAAAACCGTGAGGTTAAGATAGTAGTTGCCGGCTGTGTAGCGCAAGCTGAAGGAGAGGAAATTACAAAGCGCGCCCCTTGGGTTGATATTGTTGTTGGCCCCCAAACCTACCACCGACTGCCAGATTTAGTTGCAAAGCTTGATTCTGTTCAAAGAACACACTTGATTGATACGGAATTTCCGCCAGAAGTGAAATTTGATTTTCTCCCAGAACAATTGGGGAAGCGTGGACCTGCTGCGTTTTTATCTGTTCAAGAGGGATGTGACAAGTTCTGTAGCTTTTGTGTGGTTCCATATACACGTGGTGCGGAATTTTCACGCTCTGCTGAGACAGTTATAGAAGAAGCAAAAAAATTAATTTCAAATGGCACAAGAGAGCTAACGCTACTTGGCCAAAATGTTAATGCATGGCACGGCATCGGAAGGGATAGCAGAGAATGGGGATTAGGCAGATTAATCTATGCCTTAGCAGAATTGCCAAATCTAGAGCGAATTCGCTACACCACCTCTCACCCATTAGATATGGATGATGAGTTAATAAGAGCTCATGCCGAAGTAGATAAGCTAATGCCTTATCTGCATCTACCAGTTCAATCTGGCTCCGATAATATACTTCAAGCTATGAATAGGCGACATACAGCCTCCCAGTATCTTACCATAATCGACCGCTTGCGCTCTGCACGAGAAGATATAGCGATGTCTGGTGATTTTATAGTTGGCTTCCCAGGCGAAACAGATAAGGATTTTGCGGAAACGCTTAGTCTGATTGATAAAGTTGGGTATGCATCGGCCTATTCTTTTAAATATAGCACCCGCCCTGGAACCCCTGCCGCTGGCAAGATAGAACAGGTATCAGAAGAAATTAAATCAGAACGACTAACATCACTTCAGCAATTACTGGATTCTCAGCAATTTGCTTTTAACAAAACTTGTGAGAATGCCGTTTTTGACGTTTTGGTTGAACAAAAAGCAGGACGAGAAGGCCAGTTAAATGCCAGAACGCCATATATGCAGTCTGTTTATTTCGAAGGACCAGACAGCCTAATAGGTAAAATTGTTCAAGTGAAAGTTTCAGACGCCAGACAAAATTCATTGTCTGCAGATATTATTCATGAAAAAGAGGCTAAATAATTGGCTAATGTGGAAGAAAAATCTTTAAGATTATCCTTTGATGATAATGATATCTTCCTATTGGTTTGCGGACAACATAATGTCAATCTTGCGAAAATTGAAAAAACATTAAATGTGAGCATTGATAGTTTTGGAAATGAATTGAGAATCAAGGGCGTATCTGAGCAAACTAAGCTTGCAGGAGATGTTGTCCAACGATTTTTCAAGCAATTATCATCAGATCCAGATCCTAAATCCGCCGCGGGAAGCCCTCTTATTGATGATATATTGCGGTTGGTTGAATATGGTCATGATTTATCAAAACCAATAACAAGCGCGGATGTTTTTGCCTCAACATGGCGGGGAAAAATATTTGCACGAACACAAGGTCAAACCGAATATTTTAATTTGATGCGAGAAAGTGAGGTTGTTTTCGGACTTGGCCCTGCTGGCACTGGAAAAACATATATGGCGGTTGCAATGGCCGTTGATTATTTAAAAAGTAAGAAGGTTGAGAAGTTAATTCTGTCAAGACCTGCTGTGGAAGCCGGAGAGAGACTAGGCTTCTTGCCAGGTGATATGAAAGAGAAAGTTGACCCCTATCTGAGACCTCTTTATGATGCCCTTTATGATATGATGCCTGCGGACAAAGTTGAGAGAATGCTTGGTAATGGTGAGATTGAAATAGCACCACTTGCATTTATGCGGGGGCGCACATTAAGTAATGCCTTTGTCATAATCGACGAAGCACAAAACACAACATCTGTGCAGATGAAAATGGTGCTAACACGTCTTGGTCGGGATTCAAGAATGGTAATAACAGGGGATCTGTCACAAGTTGATTTACCCTCTAATCAGCTATCTGGTCTGGCGGATGCAACCGCAAGGCTAAGAGATATTGAGGGTGTTGGAATTTTTCGATTGACAGGTCAGGATGTGGTAAGACATCCGGTAGTGGCAAGAATATTAAAAGCCTATGATACAGAGCAATCATGACTATCATCCAGGATTGATTTTTAACTAATCATGTAATTTTCTGGACAAACCCTGTTTTTTTATAGCATCCTGTTAATGTTATTTATTTTTATTAGAAATAAGATGCATATAGAACTTATCGTAGAGCCTACCGAAGACCCTGACAGTCCCGAACCTGAACCGGGAAATCTCACTCATTTAGATCATAATGGCACCTATTTTGTCGTCAAATTTAAGGCAGGGTCAGCCTCTATCTCGTTACTTGATGAGCGCTGGACGGATAGTTTCAACCTTATAAATATGAGCGAGCTTCAGTCTATTATAGAGAAAACGATTGGATCTGGGCCCCACCTTTTTAGCGTGCCAGATGGGCTAATTACATTTTCAATAATAGCATCAGATGATGCTCATATGTGCCAGTTAAATGGCGATTTTAGGGATAAACCACACCCAACGAATGTATTGTCTTTTCCAGATGGTACCTTTGAGGAAATAGAAGGTGAATTTCATCTTGGTGATATATTTCTAGGTTATGAGATAATTAAATCTGAGGCTGAAAAGCAAGATATTCCGCTCAGGAACCATCTATTGCACTTAATCGTGCATGGCATTCTACATCTTCTTGGATACGACCATAAAGAACAAAATCAAGCTCAGATTATGGAGCAAAAAGAGGTGTTAATTTTGGGTTCGATTAATATTCCAGACCCCTATTCGTTATGAGGAATCAAAAGCCTATGACTTTCCTAAAGAAATTTAAAATGGGGCCATTTAGTTTTCGAAAGCAATCCGTCAGAGACGAATTATCAGAGCTAATCGAAAATTCTATTAATACAAAGGACAGCTTTGATAATCATGAAAGTACCTTATTAAGAAATATTCTTAATCTAAAAGATCTAACAGCTGAAAGCCTCATGGTGCCAAGGGCTGATATTGTGTCAATTGATCTTACTGAAGATTTGGATAGTGTAATGGCGCAAATTTGTTCTGCTAATCATAGCCGTCTGCCAGTTCATAATGGGTCTATGGATGTTATTCAGGGAATGATCCATATTAAGGATCTCATGCCTCATCTGCTTGCAGGTTCTAATCCAGATTTAAAGAAATTAATGCGCCCAGTTTTATTTGTATCTCCTTCTATTTGGGTCATGGATCTGCTTCATGAAATGAGATTGAAAAGACGTCATCTTGCCTTGGTCGTTGATGAATTTGGGGGGGTTGATGGTCTGATTACCATTGAAGATTTAGTTGAGGAGATTGTTGGTGAAATCGAGGATGAACATGATGAAATGGAAATGCCTCGTTTTGAGTTGATTGATGATGATTCAGCAATTTCAGATGCTCGCCTTGAGCTAGAAGATCTTGAAAAGATGGTTGGACCTTTGGTAGATGATGCAGAGCGTGAAGAAATTGATACAGTGGCTGGTTTGGTGTTTTCTTTGGCAGGTAGGGTTCCTGTTCGCGGGGAGGTAATTCGCCATCCTTGTGGGCTAGAATTCGAGGTTCTAGAAGGTGACCCTCGTCGTATTACTTTGTTAAAAATTGACGGTATTCATTCGGTTAAAAAGCAAGAAAACAAACATTCCTAGTTTCAGAAATGAGATAAGGTGAATAAAACCGACTCCAAAATAACGCAGCTATCGGAATGGCTGCACCAGCGCGGAATATTCACGCAAATAGGGGTGGTGGGACTATTAGGGGCATTAGCCTCCCTGTCACTACCACCCCTATTTTTAGCCCCAGCGGTGCTAGCATTTATTCCATTTTTTATTCATGCATCGAGCTGTAAATCAACTTGGCAAACAATATTACTTTTTTGGGGATTTGCTTTTGGCTGGTTCACAGCTTCGCTTTATTGGATTTCAGCCTCCTTGTTTGTAGATATTTCTTGGGAAGTTTTGATACTGCCGCTTAGTTTGTTTGCGCTTCCAGCTTTCTTATCTTTATTCTGGGGGTTGGCGGGTCTTCTCGTTTATAGAACTGGGCGCACAGCCGAAGCAAGACTGATATATGCTGGTCTTTTCATTGGTCTGGCAGAATTATTGCGCTCGGTATTATTCACAGGTTTTCCTTGGAATTCGCCATCATACCTTATCTTAACACATGATAATTTATCTCAGATTGCATCACTAATAGGACAAAACGGCTCTGTTTTTCTCGTTTTAATATCCATTGTTGGTATCTGCTTTTTGTATCTTCGCTTTTGGAAAATTGGGGCGCTCTGTCTTCTACCTCTTTTAGCGAGTATTGTTTATGGGGGTTGGCGGCTAGATAGTCCCTCCGTCCTAGTGAAAGGGGATTTCCTCAAGAATCCCGAGATCCTAGTAAGAATAGTTCAGCCAAATATTCCTCAAAAAGAGCGATGGAAACCAGAACTTAAGAATGAGCAGATAGATAAGTTATTCGCTTTGTCAGCATTTCATAAACAACCAGCGTCGCTGATTATATGGCCAGAGGCAGCGTATCCTTCTATATGGCCAGATTCAGAAGAACAATTTATGAGTTTGGCCAGAGACGCACTTCCAGAAAATTCACAGTTACTATCAGGAATGCTGCGATTTGATCAGGAAAAAAAGTTATATAATTCAGCACTATTATTTAATGCAAATGGGCGATTGACTGGAAAAATAGACAAACAGAAACGGGTTCCCTTTGGCGAATATATTCCATTTAGAAATAATTTTATATTCAAGCATTTGAACTTATTTGGAAATAAAATCGATATTAGTGTGGGCCCAAAATCTGGTTTATTATATACAAAAGATGAGATCAAATTACGAGTTTTTATTTGTTATGAGATTATTTTTCCAAATTTTGTTTCAAAGCAGGGCAGGCCAGATATTATTATAAACCTTACCAACGATGCTTGGTTTGGAAATACTATTGGGCCCTATCAACATTTAAGCCAAGCACGCCTTAGGGCGATTGAAGAAGGGCTTCCTCTCGTTCGAGTGGCAAATACTGGAATTTCAGCAGTGTTTAACTATAGAGGAATGCCCCTTGCAAAAATAGACTTGATGGAGCGAGGTGTTTTGGATGTTCCAGTATCTCTCCAGCAAGAAGTTACTATTTACAGCAAGCATAGATGGAAAATCGTTGCTTCAATTATTTCTTTACTAATCTTATGTTCAGTTTTGCTTGACGTGAATTTTTTAACAAGGCAGAAGATCAGAAACATAAATTAATGGTATTGATAAATGTCTTATTTATTTACTTCTGAATCCGTTTCTGAAGGACACCCAGATAAGGTTTGTGATAGGATTTCAGACACTATTTTAGATCTGTTTTTGGCACATGAGCCAGAAGCACGCGTGGCCTGTGAGACCCTAGCTACAACAAATCGTGTAATACTTGCAGGCGAAGTTAGAGCAAGTAAAACGGCCTTGCCGGTAATCATGGAGAAAATTGAGCCTGCAGTTCGTGCCGTTGTCAAAGATATTGGCTACGAGCAGGAAAAATTTCATCACGCTCATTTTGAGTTCCAGAATTATCTTCACGAGCAATCTGCAGATATTTCGCGAGGGGTGGACAGCGGCTCTGATAAAGCTGAGGGAGCTGGAGATCAGGGATTGATGTTTGGTTATGCATGCAAAGAAACCGAATCCCTCATGCCGGCTGCAATTCATTATTGTCATGCAATATTAAAAAAGCTTGCTTTGGTACGCAAGCAAGATTCAGACTCTATACTTGGTCCTGATTCCAAGTCACAAATTACTTTGCAATATAGTGATAATGGCAAGATAATCGGTTTGGATACTATTGTTTTATCAACTCAGCATGCTAAGGGCGTAACAACTGAAGAAATTCGTAAACTCGTTACACCCCTTATTGCAGATCTGATTCCAGAAGGATGGATGGTTAGCGAAGATAAGTTTTTGGTAAATCCGACAGGAAAATTTGAAATTGGTGGTCCAGATGGTGACACGGGCCTCACAGGCAGAAAAATAATAGTTGATACATATGGTGGCGCTGCCCCACACGGCGGTGGCGCATTTTCGGGGAAAGATCCAACAAAGGTAGATAGGTCAGCAGCCTATGCAGCAAGGTATCTAGCAAAAAATGTTGTTGCAGCGGAACTAGCAGAAAAATGTACTATTCAAGTTGCATATGCAATCGGTGTTTCACAGCCTTTATCTATATTTGTGGATACGCACGGAACGGGTCAGCTTGAAAGTAAAAAAATAGAAAATGCGGTTAGAAACGTTATGGACTTGTCTCCAAGAGGCATTCGTAGCAAATTAAAACTTAACAACCCTATTTATGCATGTACTTCGTCATATGGACATTTCGGGAGAGTGTTTGAGGAAATGGGAAAAAACACGTTTACTTGGGAAAATACAGATTTAGTAGATACTCTAAAATCACTTGTTTAAACCTAATCCTTAAAAAGAATAATTAAGGAATAAATTTATGGAAGCGTTTTTACCTTTCTATGGAAGAAGAAAAGGAAGGCCCCTTCGTGATACGTCTAAGCGTTTATTAGAAGAATTACTGCCATCTTATTTGGTGCCCCCTAATATAGCAGATCCAGCTGAATTATTCAAGGATAACCCAAGGAAGCTATACCTAGAAATTGGGTTCGGTGGAGGTGAGCATCTAGCGAAGGTAGCAAAAAATCATCCGGAAAATGCATATATAGGGGCAGAGCCGTTTTTGAATGGCGTAAGTTCTTTCTTGAAATACTGCCAGAATGAAGAGCTAAAAAATGTTCGGATCTGGCCAGATGACATTCGCTTGCAGCTCTCGTCATGGCCAAATGAATGCCTTAACGGTATTTTTATTATGTTTCCAGACCCTTGGCCAAAAATTAGACACTCTAATAGGCGAATTATCAATAAAGATAATCTGGCTACATTTTCCAGATTGATCAAGGTCGGTGGCAGTCTTCGAATGGCAAGTGACCATGCTTGTGCAAAAAATTGGATACTATCTGAGATTTTAGATAGCCCCTACTTTGATTGGCTGGTTGAAAGCTCTGTAGACTGGAATGAGCAACCTAAAGACTGGCCCGAAACCAGATATATGAGAAAGGCACAAAAAGAAGGTAGGAGACCGGCTTGGTTTAACTTTAAGAGAGTTTCAGTAGAGCCAAGTCGGTTGGTATAGGACAAATTGCCATTGCATTAAAAGCATCTCTAAGTAAGGCAAAATCTAAAAATACTTGATAAAGACTAGGGATTGTGTTATTCATAACAATATTTTCGCGTCAAAAGATGTGGTGGGCTATAGCCCGCCTTTTTTATTGGCTGTTAACAAAGAGTTGCAAACAAATTAATGGCACATCCGAAACTGACACAAATAGTTGAGTCATCACTCACAGATATAGGGTACATGTTAGTGCGCTTAAATTATTTTGCGTCAGCAGAAAAATCTAATAAGCAGACTCGTGGGAGACTACAAATTATGGCCGAGCCCACTGATCTGTCTGAAATGACGCTGGATGATTGTGCGAAGATTAGTCGGCATATCGCTACCGTTCTTGATGTGGAAGACCCTATTAAAGATGCATATAATCTTGAAGTAAGCTCTCCTGGTATTGACAGGCCATTAACCAGACTTGCTGATTTTAAGCGGTTTAAAGGTGATTTAGTAAAGGTACGCATGCGTGTAATGCAGGATGGAAGAAAACGTTTTCGTGGCAGAATTGCTGATATTGACGAGAATGAAAACATTATTTTTGAGGCTGGTTTCGGACGAGTCACGCTCAGTCTGAAGGATCTTGAAACCGTTTGCATTGACCCGAGTAAATATTTTTCGACCCCAGCAAGGTCCTCATAAATAGGAAAAGAGATTATAATGGACACATCATCGGTTCCAGGATTAGAGCTTATTCAAATTGCAGATGCCGTTGCGAGAGAAAAATCAATCGATCGTGATGAGGTAATCACAGCTATGGAAGAAGCGATCCAAAAAGCAGGTCGCTCAAAATACGGTCAGGAACATGATATCAGAGCAGTGATTGGCCGGAAAACTGGCACAATTAGCCTCGAGAGATGGACAGAGGTTGTTGAAGAAGTTGAAGACGATGCAACCCAGATGTCGATAGATGAAGGAAAAAAACATAAAATTGAGCTGGGAGAATTTCTACGCGAACCTTTACCACCTATTGAATTTGGACGAATTGCAGCGCAGACGGCTAAACAGGTGATTTCCCAAAAAGTAAGAGACGCAGAGCGTGCAAGGCAATTTTCAGAATATAAAGATAGAGTTGGTGAAATTGTTGTTGGCACTATAAAGCGTGCTGAAAGCTATTCTATTACGGTTGATCTGGGCAGGGCAGAGGGTGTTATTAGACGCGAAGAAATGATACCTCGCGAAACCTTAAGGCAGGGTGACCGTATTAGAGCCTTTATTTTGGATGTTAGAGAAGAAATAAGGGGCCCCCAAATTTTCCTTTCTCGTGCCGCAAATGAATTTATGGCAAAATTATTCACTCAGGAAGTACCTGAAATCTATGATGGGATAATTGAAATCAAGGCTGTTGCAAGAGAGCCTGGAAGTAGAGCTAAAATATCTGTGTTATCTCGTGATACGAGTATTGACCCGGTTGGTGCGTGTGTTGGCTTACGTGGAAGCCGTGTGCAGGCAGTTGTAGGTGAATTACAGGGAGAGAAAATAGAAATCATTCCATTTTCAGAAGACCCCGTTGCTTTCGTTGTAAATGCGCTGGCGCCTTCAGAGGTTGCTAAGGTTCTAATGGATGAAGTGGCCAACAAAATGGAGGTTGTGGTTCCAGATGACCAACTTAGCCTTGCTATCGGTAGGCGCGGACAAAATGTGCGTCTCGCCTCCCAACTAACAGGCTGGTATATTGATATTTTGACGGAAGCAGAAGAATCTGAAAAACGCCAAGAAGAAATCAAGACACGCTCGGATAGATTTATTGAAGCATTAAATATTGACGACGTAATTGCTCACCTGCTTGTTGCAGAAGGGTTTGTAATGGTTGAGGATATTGTTGCTACTAACATCGAAGAATTAGCAGAGATTCAGGGCTTTGACACCAATATCGCAAATGAAATTCAAAACCGGGCGATAGAGTTTGTTGAAGTCGAAAATAAACGTATTGAGAGCGAACTCGTGCGTTTAAAGGTTGCAGACGATTTGCGTCAGTTTGAATATTTGTCCCTTCCAATGATGCTTAAGCTTGCTGAGAACGAGGTTGTTAGTCTTGATGATTTGGCAGAATTAGATAGTGAAGAATTAATGGATCTTATTGGGGAGCTTGGCCTCGATGATGAGGCAGAGGCGGGAAGCATTATTATGGCTGCTAGAGCACACTGGTTTGACAATGACACTATTGATGAGGATGCCTCAGAATTTTCTTCTGAAACAGATATATCCAAACCATCAGGTCAAGGGGCATGAAATTAGTCGTATATGGCAAAACGAACTTGCATTATAACCGGCGAAGCGGACCATTCTTCAAATCTTATAAGGTTTGTTATTAGCCCGGATGGTTCGCTTGTCCCTGATTTAGCTGAAAAATTGCCAGGTCGGGGTGCTTATCTTACGCCAAAACCTGAATATCTCAGAGAGTCATTTAAGAAAAAAAAATTTGCTAAACATATCGACTTTCAACAAAAACTATCTTTTGAAGAAGTCAATGCATTTACAGCGCTGGTGGGGATTTTATTGCGGAGGCGTTTTGTTGAACAACTTAGTCTGGCTCGAAGGCAGGGTTGCGCAATTGCTGGTGTAGGAAAATTGAAGGAAAACGCTTTTTTAATAGGTTTGTTAATTTCAAACGATGCCTCTGCTAGAGAGGCAAGACGGTTAGAATCTGTGACTAGCCCGAAATGGGTTATGAGAGATATTCCTGCTGAAACATTAGGAGCGGCGTTTGGGCGAAATTCTATCGCATATGTTGGTCTAATTCGCTCAAAAAATGCAAAAAGCGAGTTTGATGGGCGTGGCATTCAGCATTCTTTTCAAAAATGGAAGCCATTTATTCACGTGATCCCTTGTCATAAGGGCACTGACGGGTGTATCAACGGAGCAGATTTAAGTGCTAAATAAGCTTTAGGTTAAGCAAGAAGGGCGTATAATGAGCGAAGACACTAACAAGACTAAGACTTTAAGTTTGCCGGTAAGCGGTAAATTATCGCTTGGTGGTTTAGACTCTCCTCCTCGTCGGGGTGCTGAAGTTAGTGCTAGAAGAGGCAAAACGGTGCAAGTGGAAGTGCGGCGCAAACGTGCGTCTCCTAGCCAGGTACAAAGGACTTCTTCGACATCAACAGGACAGATATCCCCTACGTCTGTGCGAGTGTCACCCTCCGTTGAAATTGATATTGAGGCAGAAGACCTGTTGCAAGATGGTCTTACCGCTACAGAACGCGCTAATCGTATAGCAGTTTTAAAGCAGGGCATTAAACGCTCTGAGGACTCTTTGGCAGCGTTAAAGGAAGGATCTAAGGTTTCAGGCTTGGCAGAGCAAGAAGGGTTTAATGCATTTGATACGACAAAAGAGCAAGCAAAGGAAGAGGACCCGTTATCAATAAGACGTCGCGTAGAATTAGCCGAGTTGGAAGAAATAGAAGCACAAGCAAGAACCAAAAAAGAGGAAGAGCTCGCTAAAATTGAGGCTGAAAACTTAAAACGACAAAGATCAAATTCTGTACTCACAGATGCGGTGAAAGAAGCGCCCCAAACAAAACGTCCCACCGAGATTCCATCAAATCGGCGTAAACGCGAAGATGATATCGAACAGCCTCGCAGGTCTCCTGGCAGAATTCGGGAGGTTGATACAAGAAGGCAGGGTAAATTAACGATTTCAGAAGCGCTTTCAGGGTCAGAAGGTGTCAGGCAGCGTTCCCTTGCTTCTGTCAGGCGGCAGCGTGAAAAAGCCCGCCTGCGTGATGAAGTTCAGCCTCAGGTAAAACAAGTAAGAGATGTTACAATCCCGGATTCGATAACCGTATCCGAGTTAGCGAACAGAATGGCTGAGCGCTCTGCCGATGTAGTAAAAGAATTGATGAAGCAAGGTATAATGGTTACAGCTACCCAGACAATAGATGCAGAAACAGCAGAGCTGGTAACAATAGAATTTGGTCATAAAGCACTTCGAGTCTCAGAATCAGATATTGAGATTGGCCTTTCAGGTGAGGGAGATGCCGAAGACAGCCTCGAGACTAGACCGCCTGTTATTACTATTATGGGGCATGTGGACCATGGTAAAACTAGTCTGCTGGATGCCATTCGAAAAACAGATGTAGCGGGTGGCGAGTCAGGTGGCATTACTCAGCATATTGGTGCGTACCAAATCAAGACACAAGCAAGTAATACTATAACTTTTATTGATACTCCCGGACATGAGGCGTTCACAGAGATGCGATTACGTGGTGCATCTACAACCGATATTGTTGTTCTTGTTGTGGCCGCAGACGACTCTGTAAAAGCACAAACGATTGAAGCTATTAATCATGCAAAAGCTGCTAAATGTCCAATTATTGTCGCTGTAAATAAGTGCGATAAACTGGATGCGGACGCTCAACGTGTTAGAAGTGATTTGCTTCAGTATGAAATTATAACTGAGGATTTTGGTGGTGATATTCAGTGTATTGATGTTTCAGCTCATACAGGGCAAGGTCTTGAAAAGCTCGAAGAGGCGATGATGCTTCAAGCAGAAATTCTTGAGCTAAAAGCAAATCCAGAAAGACCTGCTGAAGGTTCAGTTATCGAAGCAAAAGTAGAACGCGGACGAGGCTCTGTTGCTACCGTCCTAGTACAACGAGGAACTTTGAAAGTTGGGGATATCTTTGTTGTTGGCGCAGAATATGGAAAGGTACGCGCTCTTCTGAATGACAGGGGGGCGAATTTAAATAAAGCACTTCCTGGACAGCCGGTAGAGGTTCTTGGTTTAAATGGAACGCCAATGGCAGGTGATCAAATTGTTGTTGTTCAAACAGAATCAAGGGCTCGCGAAATCGCAGATTATCGTAGCAGACAAGCTCGTGATAAAGAAGCCGCTGTGACAGCGCGTGGATCTGTTGAGCAAATGTTATCTGCAATTGCAGCAGGGGAGGCAGAAGAGCTTCCGATAGTGATAAAAACAGATGTTCATGGCTCGCTGGAGGCAATAAAAGTTGCCTTAGATAAGCTTGCAACAGAGCAAGTGAAGGTTCGCATTTTGACTGGTGGAGTAGGTGCATTGTCTGAGTCGGATATCTCGCTTGCGGCCGCATCACAAGCTATAGTGGTGGGATTTAATGTTCGCGCTATTCCACAGGCCCGCGATCTTGCACGGCGTGATGGAGTTGAGATTAGATACCACTCGATTATTTATGAGTTAATCGATGAAATTAAACTGGCAATGGGTGGCCTATTGAGCCCAGATCAGCAAGAAGAATTTATTGGATACGCTGAAATTAGAGAGGTTTTTTCTGTATCCAAACTTGGAAAAGTTGCTGGTTGCTATGTGACTGATGGGGTAATCCGCCGAGGTTGTAAAGTGCGTCTATTAAGAGATAATGTCGTAATTCACGAAGGTTCGCTCAAAACACTGAAGCGCTTCAAAGACGAAGTCAAAGAAGTTAAAGATGGAATCGAATGTGGCATGGCATTTGATAATTATTCTGATATACAACAAGGCGATATGATCGAGTGTTTCGAGGTAAAAGAGGTAGCACGCACGTTATAGTGTAAAGACCAATGTTAAAATTATAATTTGTTTCCGATAAGATTGGGCAAAGCAGATGTCAAGAAAATCTAAAGCATCGGTTAAACTTCCAAGTAAACGCCAATTGCGTGTTGGTGAGGAAATTAGGCATAGATTAGCAGGTATATTTATTAGACAAGATACTTTTGTGGAAGAGTTGAGAGGTATTTCTATTACCGTAAGTGAGGTATCTGTTAGTCCGGATCTGTCAAACGCAAGAGTTTTTGTCATGCCTTTAGGTGGTCAAGATATAGAAACTATTATTCCGGCCCTTAATAAAATGGCGCCATTTTTTGCGCACCACGTCTCTCAGAAGGTGCATCTAAGGCGCATGCCGAAACTGAAATTTTTGGTAGATGGAAGTTTTGATCATGTAGATAGAATTACATCACTATTCAATAATCTCCCTGAGCCGGAAAATGGGAATAATTCTATTAACACTGATAGTGAAATGCAGATAAATCCTCAAGCTGATAGACCCTCAGAGATACCCAAAACTTAAGGGTAGATTAATTATGACATCTGCTAAGGCTGTGATACATGGCTGGATAAACCTTGATAAACCTGTAGGGTTAAGCTCTGCTAAAGCAGTTGCGATTATTCGCCGGCAATTAAATTGTGCTAAAATAGGCCATGGTGGCACGCTTGATCCGCTTGCCAGTGGTGTATTGCCAATAGCACTTGGTGAAGCGACTAAAACAGTTTCTTATGTGATGAATAGTGCGAAAACATATGAATTTACGCTTGTTTGGGGACATGAGACAACAACTGACGATAGTGAGGGCTCACCCACAATGTTCTCTGATAAAAGACCAACAAAAGAGGAAATTGACTGCTGCCTCAATGAATTTATCGGAGTAATAAAGCAAGCACCGCCTATTTATTCAGCTGTAAAAATAAATGGCAAGCGCGCTTACTCGATAGCGCGTTCTGCAGAAAAAAAAGGCGAAGATAGCCAATTAACATTAGAGCCTCGTGAGGTTATAATTCACGATTTGGTGCTTTCATCGCTAAATCAAAACGAGGCTTCATTTACTGTTTTCTGTGGAAAAGGAACTTATATCCGCTCGTTAGGAAGGGATTTAGCCCGCAGACTAGGAGCCGCAGGTCATATATCTGCGTTGAGGCGCCTTTCAGTAGGAAAATTCGACGTAAAAGATTCGATTTCACTGGATTTTTCAACAAGTTTGAGAGATAGTGCCGACGCATATAAAAATGTGATTTCATTATTGACAGCGCTAGACGACATCCCGGCATTGTCAGTAACACCCGAAGATGCGGTGAGAATAAGAATGGGTCAACGTGTCCCCTATTATCAGGAAGGCGCGACCAAAGACCAAATATGTGTTGCCATTTGCGAGGGCGAAGCTGTTGCATTAACAACACTTGTTTTGGGCGTTATTCATCCTGTTAGGGTATTCAACTTATAGTCTATACGGCCAAGGAGGTAGTAGATGTCGATAACAAAAGAAAAAACCGCAGAATTAGTAACAAAATTCGGCGCTAGTGATAATGATTCAGGCTCTGCTGCTGTACAAGTAGCTATTTTAACAGAACGCATTGCTAATTTGACAGAGCATTTGAAAATTCATAAGAAAGATTTTGGCTCTCGAAGAGGATTGCTAATGATGGTTGGACAACGCCGTCATTTACTAGATTATATTAAAACGCGTAAAGAGAGCGATTATAAAGAGCTCATTGCAACATTAGGTCTTCGCAGGTAATTCTGCTACACCCCCCAACAATCGTGATTTCTTAGTGAACTTCATAAAACGAAAGCAAGCTTGCTTAATTTTTAAGGGTGATTTTTGTTGTTGCAATTCAATATTTACCATGTCATACAGCCCAAACACAAATTTAATTATTCGCCGCAAAAGATGGAGAGATGCGGACGCTTGACCGAGCAAGCATTTTGAACAGCCAGACAGAGATTGTTGTTCAGTTTGATTCCCACTTTGATTTTAGAATTTTAATTCGAAACCACAGGGACTTCTCTCAGGTTTTCACGAATCTCAGCCAGTTAATTGTATAGTGGCTATAATGATGAACGAACGGAGTTATGAATGTTCACAATCTATAAAAAAGAATTTCAATGGGGTGACAAGATTGTCGTAATAGAAACAGGAAAAATAGCCAGACAAGCAGATGGTGCTGTTTTAGTTTCTATGGGTCAAACAACGGTTTTATGTACAGCGGTTGCCGCAAAATCAGCAAAGCCTGGGCAGGACTTTTTCCCTTTAACCGTAAATTATCAAGAAAAAGCATTTGCAGCAGGGAAAATCCCGGGGGGCTTTTTTAAGAGAGAAGGGCGTCCATCTGAAAATGAAACGCTAATATGCAGATTAATTGATAGACCCATAAGGCCACTATTTCCTAAAGAATTTAAGTGTGAGACACAGGTCATATGTACCGTACTGTCGCATGATAAGGAAAATGCGCCAGATATCGTAGCTATGATAGGAGCTTCTGCGGCGCTTACAATATCAGGCGTTCCATTCTTTGGCCCAATCGGTGCGGCCCGCGTGGGATTAATTGATGGTGACCTTATTTTGAATCCAACAATTACCCAGATGGAAACCTCTACCTTAGATCTTGTTATGGCGGGAACTTCTGAAGGTGTCTTGATGGTTGAATCAGAAGCGAGTGAATTATCTGAAAAAGTCATGCTGGATGCTGTTAATTTTGGACATGAGCAAATTCAGACAGCGATTAACGCGATAATTGAATTAGCGGAATCAGCAGCTAAAGAGCCACGGGATCTGCCGCAAGAGGAACCTGAAGCTGAATCGATGAGAAATACCCTATCTGTTTTGAAGTCTGATGTTGAACAAGCCTACGGAATTTCTGATAAATCGGAAAGACAAGGGGCACTATCTGGCATTAAAGAAAAAGCAGCAGAACTTGCGGGTGCGGAGGCTGACGGAGTGTTAGTTGGCGGTATCATGAAAGAGCTTGAGGCGAATGTTGTACGCTCCGCAATTTTAAAAACTGGTGTGCGTATTGATGGGCGTGATACAAAAACAGTCCGTCCAATTGTTGCTGAGGTTGGGTTATTACCAAGGACACATGGTTCGGCATTATTTACAAGAGGCGAGACACAAGCTTTAGCGGTTACCACGCTTGGTACTGGTCAGGACGAGCAAATCATTGATTCATTAGAGGGAGAATCACGTTCTAGATTTATGCTTCATTATAATTTTCCGCCCTATTCTGTAGGCGAAGCAGGCAGAGTTGGAAGTCCGGGCAGGCGTGAAATAGGACACGGTAAGCTTGCATGGCGTGCAATTCACCCAGTTCTTCCAGCAAAAGAAGAGTTTCCATATACGCTCCGAACAGTATCAGAGGTGACCGAATCAAACGGTTCATCCTCAATGGCAACTGTCTGCGGGACATCGCTTTCTATGATGGACGCTGGCGTTCCTTTAAAGCGTCCTGTAGCTGGTATTGCAATGGGATTAATTAAGGAAGATGATTCTTTTGCTGTATTATCAGACATACTTGGCGATGAAGATCATTTAGGGGATATGGACTTTAAAGTAGCTGGCACGCAAGACGGAATTACATCGCTTCAGATGGATATAAAGATCACATCGATAACTGCTAAGATTATGGAAATTGCGCTGGATCAAGCAAAAGATGGCCGATTACATATTCTAGGAGAAATGAGCAAGGCGCTTAATACTGCTCGAGATAATCTATCGGATAGTGCTCCTAAGATTACGACTTTAAAAATACCGGTAGATAAAATCAGGGATATTATCGGCCCAGGCGGTAAAGTTATCAGAGAAATATGCGAGCAAACAGGTGCCAAAATTGATATCGAAGACGATGGTACGGTATCGATCGC
>CABXZZ010000017.1 GCA_902516825.1 uncultured SAR116 cluster alpha proteobacterium | reverse complement strand
AAATTCTCTGAATTTATGCTTAATCAACTCCATACCCATCACATTATGGAAGACACTTATTTTTTTCCTGAAATTGGGAGAAATGATACCAAGGTGCAAACAGCTATTAAGCTACTAGAATCAGATCATATCGAAATTGGTAAGTTAATTAAAGATTATATTATCAGTTTGAAGCTATGCTCAACACCAAGAGAAACATCTGCGAAAGCAGATAGTCTTCTCAGCCTTCAGAGCGCATTTAATAAAGCACTCAGACAGCATTTACATGATGAGGAAGAAATTATTGTTCCGGCAGCTCTGCATTTTGGCTATATCAGATAAAAAATTTGGATTTTGCAACACTTGTTTTTATATCTATTGAAAAAAATAGTGGTTAAATTAATTAAAATTCATCGCCTTATTTTTAAAAATGGGAAGGAACAGGTTAATGAGTTGGAATCCAGAATTCGGCGCTTTGATGCCTGATGTCACAAGCATCGATTCTATTGAAACCGTTATAGTACCAAGAGCGCGGGACATTGGTGGTTTCGAGGTTCGTCGTGCCTTACCAACTAAACAAAAACAGATGGTAGGTCCCTTCATCTTTTTTGATCACTTTGGGCCTGCTGAGTTTTTAACAAATCAGGGAATTGATGTTAGGCCTCATCCCCATATAGGGCTTGCTACGCTAACCTATCTTTTAAAAGGTACGATAGAACACAGAGATTCTCTTGGAACTTCCCAGAAAATAACTGTAGGTGAAGCAAATTGGATGGTCGCTGGGAACGGAATTACTCATTCTGAGCGTACAGGTAAGAACGAGCGTTCCTCCAAGCATACATTATTTGGAATACAAAGTTGGGTCGCCTTGCCAAAGAAGGATGAAGATAGAGAGGCAAGTTTCTCCCACCATTCACAAACTACTCTGCCGTATATTGAAGACAGCGGCGTTGTTGCTCGCTTGGTTGCGGGGACCGCTTGGGGGGGTGTCTCACCCATCGAACAGCTCTCAGATATGTTTTATATTGACGTAAAACTTAATGCATTAGCTTCCATGCCACTGCCAGATGAGCATGAAGATAGAGCAATTCATGTTATGCAAGGGAAGATATTAGTTGCAGGTCAGCTTTTCGAAGCTGGAAGTATGCTTGTATTTCGACCAGGAGACAAAATAACAGTAAGAGCAACTGACGAGGGCGCTAGAATAATATTACTAGGAGGGGCTACGCTGGAAGGGCCACGTTATTTATGGTGGAATTTTGTTTCCTCCTCAAAAGAGAAAATAGAATTAGCTAA
Organism: uncultured SAR116 cluster alpha proteobacterium; assembly: GCA_902516825.1. Taxonomy (GTDB): domain Bacteria; phylum Pseudomonadota; class Alphaproteobacteria; order Puniceispirillales; family Puniceispirillaceae; genus UBA5951. The sequence continues at coordinate 26,439 of CABXZZ010000017.1, read as the reverse complement.
AAAAGATTGGGCTGCTGGCGAGTGGGAGAAAGGACGCTTCCAACTTCCCCCTAGCGATAATGAAGAATTTATTCCGCTTCCAAATAAATAGAAGCCCGTCTAAAGACTGTAAGCAAGTGTCCAATCATCCAGATAATTTCATAATATATAAAAAGAAAGTTTAAAAAATGTCTATAAGACCTGTTAAAAAAACGTTGGTTGCGCGCCCCGCTATGGAGGGTGCTGGTGTTTATCTACATCGTGTTTTTGGATTTGGTGACACAAAACCATTTGATCCGTTTTTAATGATGGATGATTTTAGAAATGACCATCCAAACCAATATAGCAAGGGCTTTCCGTGGCATCCACATAGAGGTATAGAGACAATCACATATGTGCTAAAGGGAACAGTTGCTCATGCAGATAGTCTTGGAAATTTCGGTGATTTATCTGACGGAGATATTCAATGGATGACGGCAGGTTCAGGCATAATTCATCAAGAAATGCCAAAAGGTGATAGAAATGGCCATATGCATGGTTTTCAACTTTGGGCAAATCTACCATCCGCAGACAAGATGACTACTCCAAGATATCAAGATATAAAATCCAAAGAGATACGCATTTTGGAAGAAGATGACGGGAGTAAAATCAAGGTAATTGCTGGTAACTTTAAAGGTATAAAGGGCCCTGTTGATAACATCTCTGCAGACCCGCATTATTTCGATATATTTGTCCCTGCCGGAATGAGAAAGCGCTTTCCTTTTGATACATATCGTCAAGGCTTTGCCTATGTTTTTGAGGGAAATGCGCGCTTTGAAGGCGCATCAAACCCTATTGGCGTTAAAGTTGAAAAAGAATTTAAAGGACAGGAAGTGGAAATAAGGGACCTATCTGGAAACAGAACACTTGTATTATTTGATAAAGGAGATGAGATAGTAGTGCATGCAGGACCAAAAGGTGTACGATTCCTCCTTATATCAGGAAAACCCATAAGGGAGCCAGTTGCATGGCATGGTCCAATTGTAATGAATACACAAGCTGAACTGCAACAGGCTTTTAAAGAATTGAATAATGACACATTCATCAAAACAGGCTCAGCAGGAGGAGGATACTAAAAACGCGCATTAATCAGCTTAGTATGTTAAAGTTTATGCTTAATCAGCAACTAAAGATGCTTAGTAAGCACCGAAGGGACAGCAGATAACCATAATTTGTCTAACTCAAGCATATGTTTTCTGTCAATTATGCTTGCAACCTTCCAATATCGTCCGCTTAACACGAAATAACCTAGTTCTTTTTCGAGTGCTAGTGCGTCATTAACAGCATTTTGGTCTAAGGCAGGTAAAAATGAAGATAATTCACTTCTGGTCTGGCTCGCACGCGGGAATATCAAGCGAGATGGTAACTGCGATAAGTTCACACTCTGACATCCTTGTTGTAAAGCGAATACGTAAAATCTGGCTGCACACGCCTCAAGAGATGTTAATGAGATATCATCGCGCAATGGGTCAGGGTCGCCAGTTCCATAAAAATGTGTGGGGCCTTCCTTGGGATAGTGCATATCACATCCCATAAACGCTATTTGCTTTGGTTTATAGTGGTCTAATATCCAGTAGGCTGCGGTAAAAGCCATAGTGCCACCAGCATAAATAAATCCTCCATATTTATTCTGCGCAGGAACAAAACTTTCCTCATCAACAAGATTTTGGTTTTCTTTAACTATAGATGGCATGCGCTCTGGTAATAAGTCATGTGGGTAGATTAAATCATCCCAGTCATCGCGTACTTGCCAGGCATTATTTATGGCAACTATTCTGTCAAAATTGTCTTTATCCCACTTTCTGGCTATAATGCTGTTAGGCGCAGAACCAAGAAGTAATACTCTATACATGTCGCTTTCTTCCGTTTTAACCTTCTAATGTTGGCAATTACAAGCCCCTCTCTTAATAGCTAGAATAATATATAAGAGAAACATTAAATAAAATTATTTGCGAAAATCATTGAATTGATTAGTATAGAGAATGGGGTAATATAAATTGTTTTGATAACTCAGAGTGAAAAATAATATGAAAATTAAACGCTCATTCAGCTATCTCATGATGGCATTAAATGAGATAGAGGAACACTTGCGGTTACAAGCCAATTCACAAAATGAAAAACTTATTTTTGCATCAATTATACTAATTGCAGAAGAACAAAATGGATGCGCTTATATTGAATATATAAAAACACATAAGTTGACGAACAAGATTCCTCTCCCCTCGTTATATAGGGGATTAAACGTTCTTATTGAGCAGAAAAAGATATACCATATTGGCAGAGAGCGATCTGGCGTGTATGCTTTATCTGAACTGGATATATCGTTATAATCATTATTGTTTTATCATTAGCAGTTCCGAGTTTCTGCTTATTATATGCCTTAAGATGTATTAGCAGAATGGATTGTATAAATGCTTTTAGGAGATAGTATAAAATGACAAAAGCAAGGCGTGGCATTTATGCGGCAGCTATATCTCCTTTTGACAAGAATTATAGGCTAGAGCATGCAAAACTTATCGAATATTGTTCTTACTTGCTCACAGATGGTGGGTGCGATGGGGTGGCTCCTATTGGTACTACAGGGGAAGGTTCATCTATTTCAATAGAAGATAGGTTGTCTTTGCCAAAATTATTTTTTGATGCTGGTATTCCAGGTGATAGGGTGATACTTGGAACAGGCAATTCATCAACGCCTGATGCAGTGCGAATATCCAAAGAAGCATTGGAGTATGGTTATGTTAATCAATTGGTACTACCTCCATTTTACTATAAGTCGGTTAGCGATGAGGGACTATATGATTATTTCTCATTTATGATAAATACTATTAATTCAGATCATTTGCGTATTTATCTGTATCATTTTCCACAAGTCTCGCAGGTTCCAATCTCAATCGAATTGGTGGCGCGTCTTAAAAAAGAATTCGGGCCTATGATTGCTGGTTTGAAAGATTCTTCTGGTAATTTTTCACAATCCATCGCATTTGCTGAGGCCACCGGTGGTATAGAACAAGATTTTGATATCTATCCTTCTTCGGAAGCATTTTATTTTAAGGGAATTGACGCTGGATGCGCTGGTATTATTTCAGGCTCAACAAACATATTTGCAACACTAGTTCAAGCCGCAATAAAAGCTCCAGATGGACCAGATAGCAAAGAATTTGAAAGGGTAGTTCAGGCGCGCAATTTCATTGGTGCATTTAATTTAATGGCCGCGATGAAATCAGCAGAAGCTAATAGAATTCTAGATGAGGATTGGGAGCGGATTGCACCACCATTGCGCCAATTAAAACCAGACGAAAAGCAAAAGCTATATTCTGGTTTATCAGAGTTTTTTGCTAATTAGAAGGGGATGGTAATGGATGGACAAATAGACAAGGTAACTAGGAAAAGTGATCATATTGAAACATCTCACAATTTGGATGATTTTAAAGATTGGCCAACAGAATTAATCGAAGAAATGAAGCAAAGTCATAATAATGGATGCGTTGGTTCTATTTTAGTTTCAGAAACGGCTCAAGTTCGGGTATGGCATTTAAAATTGCCAGCGGGTTATCGCTGTCCATTTCACCGCCATGTAAACCCTTATTTTTGGAGTTCTCATAATGTCGGCCGTGCTCGTAATTATTTCTCGTCAGGAGAAATTAAAGAAGTAAATCATTTTGCAGGTGAAACCAGGCATTTTCATTATGGTGAAAATGAATATATGCTTCATTCTGTCGAAAACATTGGTGATACGGAATTACTATTCACAACTGTTGAATTTATTGATGGAGAGAATGTTCCACTGGAAATTCCAGATGGAATCCGCTTAAAAGCCCCAACTGTCTAGCCAGATTGTTAACCATCTTTTTATACTAACGATAGGATAGACAAATGTCACTTATAACTTATTCAGAAAAGATGCCTGTTCCTGAAAAAATGAAAGCCTGGGTACTTGGAAGTCCAGAAGAGCTTGTTCAAATATCTAAACCGGTTCCTTTGCCTGAAAAAGCTGAGGTGCTTGTTCGCATTGACGCAATTGCAATTTGTGCTACCGACCTTGAAGTGATCAAATATGGCACACCTGCACTGATCGGAGGCGGGGATCCTTTTAACAAAAATTTCACGCCCGGACACGAATATATGGGAACGATTGCTGCATTAGGGCCAGGAGTAGATGAATTTGAGATTGGTGACAGAGTAACTGTTGAAATTCACGCTGGTTGCGGCCAATGTAAAAGATGTCGTGCTGGTATGTATACTTCTTGCCATAATTATGGGTTGAATTACGGGGATATGAATAAAGGACATCGTGCCAATGGATTTACCTCTCAAGGAGGCTTTTGCCAATATGCAATAAATAATATCAATACCATGATCAAAGTGCCAGACGATATGAGTGATGAGGTTGCAACTTTGGTGGTGACGGCTGGCACATCTATGTATGGGTTAACAGAACTTGGTGGCCTTGTTGCAGGTGAAAGTGTTGTTGTCATTGGCCCTGGGCCAATTGGACTGCTTGCCGTTGCAGTTGCAAAGTCACTTGGTGCATCTCCTGTTATATTAGTTGGCACTCGGGAAAACCGGCTTGAAATAGGACGAAAGCTTGGCGCTGATATTGTACTTAATGCAAAACAGGTCGATGTTGAAGCAGAGGTAAGAGCAATTACAAAAAAAGGTGCCGATTACGTTATAGACTGCGCAGGCTCTGAAGAAACTGTAAATCAATCTGTGCATATGGCTAATAGAGGCGGAAAGGTCTGTCTAGCGGCCTTTCCAAAAAATGCGGTAACGTTTGATATTGGGTATTTAGCAGTGAATAATATTTACTTATATGGAATACGTGGCGAGGGTAAGTCGGCAACCCATCGTGCCATGGCTTTTATGGCAGAAAAAAGATTTGACCCAAGCCTAGTGCACACACACACATTTGATATGAATGATTTACCTGAAGCAATAAGATATGCAAAAAATAGAGTAGATGATGCTATCAAAGTGGTAGTTACAAATAGCTATTAATATCATCTAATAGCATTTTATATTATATTTAAATGTAATCTAAAAATGCTAAAGGAAACAATTTTTATGAAAACACAAGCAATAATTCTCGAGAGCCAAGGCGGTCCTGAGGTAATGCAACTCAAGACAATTGAAGTAACAGAGCCATCTGAAGGAGAAATTTTAATAGAGCAGACTGCTATAGGATTAAATTATATGGATGTTTATCAGCGTTCTGGATACTATAAAATGCAAACTCCAATGCGTTTGGGACTAGAAGCAGCTGGGACTGTTATAAAAATTGGATCCGGTGTCTCTCAATTAAGTATCGGTGATAGAGTTTGTTATGGCCCTAATATTGGCGCATACGCAAAGCATCGTCTTCTGCCAGCAGCTCGAGCTGTAAAAATACCAGACTCAGTCTCTGACAAGCTTGCAGCAGCTGCTTTAATGAAAGGTATGACTGTTGAATATCTGCTTTGTAGAACATACCCAATTAAGGCAGGGGAAACTGTTTTGTTCTATGCCGCATCTGGCGGAGTTGGGCATATTGCAGGTCAATGGGGCAAGCATATTGGCGCAACAATGATTGGTGTGACATCAGGCCCAGATAATTGTGCTTCAATCTTAAAGTATGGTTATGAGTATGCTCTGGATAGGAAAACTGATGACATCGCTGCGCGGGTTCATGAAATAACTCACGGAAAAGGTGTGCCAGTGCTCTATGATTCTGTTGGAAAAGATAGTTTTGACGCATCACTTAAATCTCTTTCTTCACGAGGATTTTTTATTTCTTTTGGTGCTACAACTGGAGAAGCGCCTGCTGTTACGCCATCGCAGTTGCAGCATAACGGCTCCTTGTATTTTTGTAGGCCGTCACTGGCTAGTTATGTTGGTACTGGAGAAGAACTACAAATGTCAGCTAATAAAGTTTTTGAACTTTTAGCCGAAGGTGCGTTGAAAATATCAATTAATAGAGAAGAGAATTTGTCAAATATAATTGAGCTTCACCGTGATTTAGAGGCAGGAATTACAACTGGGTCCACAATAATTGTGCCCTAATCACATTTATTTACGGTAACCGTTTTTATTTGCCCACTCTTAAGAAAATCTTAAATGCAAATATTTCAGAATTTGAATAATGATGGTATTTTATTTGGAACATTACCTAATTGTTGCAAAGATCCAATGAAGCATTATGTTACCTATATGTATTGAATCTAGTGAAGTGCATTGGCAGTCACCAAGGTTTTAGCTAAAAAAAAATGAGTTAGCTTGGTTATGTGCAGGTGAGCTTAATTTGAAACATATCTTGTAACTTAGAGAGCCATAAATAACTTATAACTAAACAATTAGCGTTTCTGGATATTATATCGCAAAAAGTGTCAGGCTAATTTATCATATCGCTTTTCTTGCACTAGTGCTTAAACCGATGATTGTGACTTGAAAAAAGAAAATATGCTGTTCATGGAGCAAAAGGTAAAGATTCTATATTTAAACTCAGTATTGTGCGTGGCCCAATGGAATAAAGGTAGAACTTTACTTTCTAGCCGAGGAAATGGACCAAGCACAAACGTTATCTGCAACATAATTAAAATCTAACTAATAGCATTTTTGTAAACGTAACAATCACTATTTTGTGAATTCTCCTGCCTCCATAATTACTAATTCGTTCTCACCCACCCCATTTTTTCGATGTTTAGCCGCGCTTTGATATTCATCCGATGCCCAGCATTGTTCTGCAGCTTCTATTGATGGAAATTCTATAACTACAAATCGTTCAAATTTTTCTGGCCCTTCCAGTATCCTGAATTCTCCTCCCCGACCTAATACTCTACCGCCGTGAGATTTAATTATTTTAGGTACTTGGTCTGTATATTTTTTGTATTCTTCAGGGTCATTTATTTTAGCACGGGCAAGCCAATAAGCAGTCATAGGAATCTCCAAGTATTGAAAAATATAGATAATAACTAAATCTGTTAAACAGCGCTATGTTACACCATACAACAATTAAAACTAGTGCGATTGTGTTTCGTGAGAATATGATTATTTTATTTTCAATCTACCATTAGAAAATATGGTAGATAAACCTTCATTTTAGTGCATCCAATTAATTTAGGTTTTCCAATTTTTGATCATGTTAGGTATGCTATTTTAAAAAGTTGTATTCATTACAATCCGAAGGTGGCTAAAATATTAAAGGAAATCAGCAAAATGCAGTTTGAGACGATTCTCACTGAAATTGAAGAAAATATAATGCTTCTAACACTTAATCGGCCAAAGTCTCTCAATGCCCTAAATAGACAATTAGCAGAAGAAACACTTTCGGCATTACGTATTGCGGATAATGATCGAGAAATCGGATGCATTGTAATAACAGGGTCTGAAAAAGCATTTGCAGCGGGTGCAGATATTAAAGAAATGCAAGAACATTCATTCACTGAGATGTATGATTTAGACTGGTTTTCACAATGGGACCAACTTTCTCAAATTCGCACGCCTATTATCGCAGCTGTCTCAGGATTTGCTTTAGGTGGGGGTTGCGAGCTCGCTTTAATGTGTGATTTTGTACTCGCTTCGGAAACAGCAAAATTTGGCCAACCAGAAATTTCGCTAGGGATTATGCCTGGCATTGGTGGCAGTCAGCGTCTAGCCAGAATAATTGGAAAGTCAAAGGCAATGGAAATGTGCCTTACTGGACGATTTATGGAAGCGCAGGAAGCAGAAAGAGCTGGGCTGGTGGCTCGAATAATCCCTCAAGAGATCTTGTTAGAGGACGCGAAAAAGACCGCAAAGAAAATAGCTGGGTTTTCAAAACCAATAGTCCAGATGGCTAAGGAATCAGTGAATAGATCGTATGAGACAAGCCTGTCAGAAGGGCTCAGATTTGAGCGTAGATTGTTTCATGCGATGTTTTCAACATTTGACCAGAAAGAGGGTATGGCAGCTTTCATTGAAAAACGACAAGCAGTTTTCAAGGATAAATAAAAAACACTAATTATAATTATTTTTCTCAATTAAGTAACTATGTAGCAGTTACTACAGAGATTACGTTAAGTCTTCATTTAATATCGTCATTTGGACGTGATAGCATATATCTCCATCCTCATCGTCTTTAAAGACTATTCCAAGTGTTTCTCCCGCAATCGTGATTTCAACGGAGTCAGTTGTTTCCTTTCTTGGTTTCAGTATAATATCTGCTCCAGAAAATTTTGCTTTTAAAAAAGCCTGTATTTTTTTTATTTCTTCTGAATGCATAACGTGCCTCTTTTAGCTGAAGAAAGTGAACCTATGATTAAAAATTCTTTATGTATGATTTGTTATTTAATGTCCAGCAATAGAGATATTGCCAGCTCATAAATAATGAATAGTTTTGATTCTACGCGGGATCAATCCGTATGACGGGTAATTTGACCACCATAACTAGGCCAATTTGGGCGCGTTGAAATATCGCGCATATTATTACATTTCCTGCATCTCAAATTACGTCCGATTTCAGGAACAGGGTAATTTCCCCCTAATCTTTCAATAATTTGTGCCGATTCAATAATGTTATTATGGTCACATCTATTGCACCAGCAAAAAACATTTAGCTTTTCGCACACTAAATCATGCAATGTCATAGAAGGTAATATGTCCGTGGTATCAACTGTCAAATTTTTTTTATTAAATAATCCCATTAACTGCTGCTTAAACCCATGTCACGATATTATCGATTACCAGATAAAATGTTCTTTTTTTGTTCTAATTTAGTTTAATTTTATTTAAGTTTCAACTAAAATTACATCTGTTGAAAAAGGGGTATATCTAATGGCAGAATATCTATCTTACAACATATGTGATGTAATGCAGATTTAAGATCTAGCGATTATAAATAAGTTTGGGAAGGTTATTCAAATATAATATTACGCTATCAATAGAAGTAGACTTATACAACGTTTTATGTCTGTCATATAACAAAAACATTGAGTTGGAACTACCGCGCAATCTTCTTTTTTCAATAACTAAAACAGGTGTTTCATGAGCATGCCTGTAAATTGAAAACAAAGCGACATCATGTGAATTATCCAGTGCATAATCTCGCCATTCACCACTTGCAACCCTTGCAGAATAGGTGGCTAGAATAATAGATAGCTCATTGCGACTGAAGTAATATGGTTTTTTGTGTTTTTTTATGTGAGATAAATTTGTCATTTGGATTTAGAGTACGTAAATACGAAAAACTGTTCAAGATATTCTGTATATTTAAAGAAAATTCATAATGCAATATGCACAAATAGATTTTGATGTGGTATCACTATGCTACCTTAACTTGAAAATAGTGAATATATGAAAGGTGAGCGCTGACATGGCTGATATATTTGATGAGATTGAAGAAGATTTACGCCGTGATAGAATGAAAGAGCTTTGGCAACGCTATGGCAATTATATTCTTGGTTTGGCTGTGCTTATCATAATTGGGGTAGCTGGTTATCAAGGATATAATTATTGGATGGAAACAAAATCGCAGTCATCTGGTAATACTTTTTTCGAGGCGGTGACAGCTGAGAACTCTCTCGATGCTTTAACGAGTATTGTGTCAGATTTACCAGAAGGGTATGCCATGCTTGCAAGTTTCAGGATGGCAGCATTATATGCAGAGGACGGCAATAATGCGGCAGCTGAGCAAAGCTATATTGAGATGAGTGAAGATATTTCCATAGACATATTTTATCGCGATACAGCTTTGTTATTATCAGTTATGAATGCACCTAAGTCGGCAGATAAAAATGTTTTGATAGAACGGATTTCCGATATTTCAAGCTTTGCAGGACCTCTTCAAGGTTTGGCGTTAGAAACAAGTGCAGGCTTGTACCTCGAACTTAATAATACAGATAAGGCTATCTCTTCGTTAACACAGGCGTCTAAATTATCAGATATTTCATCATCACTGAGACAACGTATTTCCCAGTCTCTGTCGATAATCGCAGATAAATATGCTGATGGCCTGTCAGTAATGGCAGAGTAAACTAACTTATGATTAAGCAACTACAAATTATTTTTTTGTTGTTGGTATCTGTATCATTGGTGTCTTGCGCGAATGATGGACCGGTATTACCTGGGGAAAGGCAGTCCGTATTGCCAACCTTTGGTGATGTTAATATTGATGAAAATGCATCAAATGAGGTTGTTCTGAATGATACCCAAACAATCAACAGCAATGCCACACATGCGGGCGGAAATGAGAAGCATTCAGGCGGTAATTTGTCTTTGTCATTCCCATTGTCTCTTAGCTGGTCAGCTAACACTAAAGGTGTTAAAGATAATGCAATCGACTTACCTCAGCCAATTATAGCTCTAAATCGCGTATATTCTATTGATGGTGATAGTAAGCTTTATGCATTCAATCTGGCAACAGGCAAGCTATTATGGTCTTTCATTTTGGACCCGCAAGCGGATGATCCAACCCCTGGCATCAAGGGGGGCGTTGCTTACAGAAATGGTGTTGTCGTAGCGCATAGTGGGAGGCAAAATTTATATGCGTTGGATGCCAACACTGGCACCCTTATATGGCAAAAGACATTAGATGAAAGCCTCAGAGGCGGCCCAACTTTAAGCGAGCTTAACAGTGTTATCGTTACTGACTTAGATGGACAAGTATATGTATTTACGCTCTCTGATGGTACATTGATTTGGCAGCGCTCTGGTTTTCCGGTAGATACGGTAGTATATGGAACTTCTTCTCCAGCAATAATAGAACAAAATTTGGTTGTTAGCGGACATGCAGGTGAAATAGCAATTTATAATATGCTGTCTGGTATTTTATTATGGGCAGATTCCCTCGCAAGCTTTAATCCCAGAACACCTCTGGAACGTCTTGGAGATATCCGTGCTTTTGCCGCAACTGATGAAAAGAATGCTTATTTTATTAGCCAGTCTGGGAGGATGAGTGCATTTGAGGTTGTTTCTGGATTTGAGATATGGGCTAAACCATTGAGTGGTATTGAAATGCCGTGGATTGTTGAAAACACCGTTTTTGTTGTGACAATCGATGGTAGGTTGATAGCACTTAGAAAATCTGATGGTGCGGCGCGATGGGTAACTGAATTACCTGGGGCCATACCAGAAGGCTTTGCATCCACTCATGATCTTCCGCGTTATGTTGGGCCCGTTGTCGCTAATGGTGAGGTATTGATAATTCACAAATCGGGCAAACTATATAGGTTTGATGCTAATACCGGAAAGCTTATTTCTAAATCAAATTTGACTTCAGAAACAACTACGCCTTTTCAAGTTGCCAACCAGCATCTCGTAGTATTATCACGTAACGGAACTATTCGGGTATTTAACTAAATCATGGCATTTACTATTGCAATTGCTGGTAGGCCGAATGTTGGCAAATCTACTCTATTTAACAGATTAACGAAAACCAGACATGCCATAGTAAGTGATGAGCCAGGAGTAACGCGCGACCGTCGGGATGGAGAAGCTACTCTTGCCTCTATGAAGTTCAGATTGATAGATACGGCTGGACTTGAGAAAGCAAAAGCTGGTTCGTTGAAAGACAGGATGCGCCAGCAATCACAGGTAGCAATTGATTTGGCAGACATTTCGCTAATGGTCATTGATGCTAGATCAGGAGTCTTGCCAGATGACGCCTATTTCTCAAGCCAGCTCAGAAGGTCTGGAATACCGGTTATATTAGTTGCTAATAAATGCGAGGGCAAAAAAGGTGCCGAAGCTTTGGCAGAAGCTTGGCAACTAGGGCTAGGTGCGCCTATTCCAATCTCTGCTGAACATGGCGAAGGTCTTATCGATTTATATGACTCCATACTTGCTCTAGCCACTGACTTGGGAAGGAATGACGAGCTTTTCGACGATGAGGAGAAACAACAAGAACCTATAATTTTTGGTGGAGGTTCTTCTTCAGAAGAAAATGAGTCAATGCCAGATATCTGGGAAGAGGATTCAGAGCCAGAGGTGCCAGTGCGGATAGCGGTAGTTGGTAGACCTAATATGGGTAAGTCAACATTGGTGAATACCTTGTTAGGTGAGGGAAGGTTATTAACCGGTCCGGAAGCTGGGATAACACGAGATTCCATTATGGTTCCATTCTCCTTTGATAACAAACTCTATGAAATTGTAGACACTGCTGGAATAAGACGTTCTGCAAGGATTTCAGAAAAGGTTGAAAAATTGATGGTTAATGACGCTAAAAGAGCTATTCATTTTGCCAAAATCTGTATTCTCATGTTGGATGCCCGACAACCTCCACACAAGCAGGACATGACTATTGCTCGGTATATAGCAGATGAGGGAAGGGCACTGATTATTGCCGCTAATATGTGGGACGATGTTAAAGATAAATCAGTCTCTATCAAGCAAATAAATAATAGGCTGCAAACATCTCTTGCACAGCTGCGTGGCGTTCCAGTAATTCCAATTTCAGGATTATATAGCACTGGATTAGAAAGATTATTTCAGTCCGTACAAATGATTAAGTCTATTTGGCAGCTAAGAATTTCGACAGGCCGGTTGAACCGCTGGTTAGAAGTGATGTTAGAAGCCCATCCGCCACCGTTGGTTCAAGGAAGAAGGCTGAGAATCCGATATATGACTCAAATAAAATCAAGGCCGCCAACTTTTGCACTGTTCGTTTCTCGCCCTTCAGAATTACCAGAATCTTATTTAAGGTATTTGATAGGTGGTCTGAGAGATGAATTCGGCCTAAAAGGAATTCCTGTTAGAATGGTAATGCGGAAAGGCAAAAACCCGTACGCTTAAAAATTGAGGAGGCTATGCACAAATAGAACTCACTGATTTAACGATGTCGCTTAACACAACACGCAGTTCATAAACTGCTTCGCTGCTGATTTTATAATCTTTGTGCAGATACAAATCCCGATTTATCTCAATTTGAACAGCATGCTTATTAAGATTTGGTCGACCGTGATGTTCTGTAATAAATCCCCCAGCATAGGGCGCATTCATCGAGAAAGTTAAATCGAACTTTTTCAATTCCTTTTTTATTAAATCAGAGAAATCTTTAGAAGCACTATGACCGTTCATATCGCCTATTACGATATCCGCAAGGTCAGGAGATGATTGCGGCATAGAGTGAATATCGAGTAAAAATGATTTTTGAAAAATTTGCTGCGCCTCATCCATTGTTTGAGATAATAAAGCGTGATACGGACGGTGCCATAAATTAATTCGCCGTTCAACAGAATTATAAGTCGGTGGAACATTATACAATGGAAGTCGCTTTGCAGAAAGGCGCGGTATGACACCATATCCAGAATTGATATATCTTTGCCACCGGTCATTTGCAATCGTGACAGCTTTATTATTAGCATTTTTTATTAATTTTGGGTCGAGAGCAGATATAGGCCTGTTTACATCGATAATAGCTCTACTACATTTTGCAATTATAGCGCATTGCGCAGCACTTACTAATGGCATTACGATTATGTCAGAACCAACGTCTTCTAATGTTCGCATTGCATTGAGATCGGCGTTTTGAATCATCTCTGACGGATAAAATCGTCCGCCATGCGGAACAGATAAAATCACTGGAGAATTTAAACATTCTCCACCAATCTTTTGGGGTTCTAAAAGAGCTAATTCATCCACTAAAAATGCATCAAGAGATGGCATTGTGAATCGAGCGTTAAACGAAAAGTCATATGTTTTAGAATACATGAACATAAGATAGAATTTTTTTTAATAAAACAAAAATAGTTTTTAAAGACCATTCTACGAGAAAGAATATCACGGATAACTATTACTTTTCTAAAGATTTAATGTCTCATGAGACTGTCCTTGACAGAGGCAGGTAGGATGGTTAGAAATTTTTAAATGAACGGTTTGGAGCGTTAGCTCAGCGGGAGAGCACCACGTTGACATCGTGGGGGTCACTGGTTCAATCCCAGTACGCTCCACCATTATTTTTAACAGAATGTGAGTATAAAGTTTCGTTTTTTATATTTATTCATTTATGCAAGATATTATACGTCGATAATAAACCGACCTTTTCCACATCTAAACGTTTAATTTATCTATCGTAAACCGTATGAATACTGTAGACCTTAATATTTTTTTTGAACTGGAAAATAAAATCTTTCCTTGCTTAATTTTGCTTTAAAAACTTGGTATATTCATTACTAAATTCAAGATACTTATCATATTCAGCCTGATACAAATTTCCTAGTTCTGATAATTTCCTATTCCATTCCATCAAATCATACATTTCACATGTATGGTCAAACTTTAAATTAGCCTCTTCGCTCTGGGTTGTAAGAATAAGTGTTGTTGCATTAAGCCGAAACCAGAAGTCTGTATTTGAAAAATGGAAATTCCATTCGATATAATCTGACTTATCGGTGAAAGAACCTAGGAGATTTACATTTGATAGTATTTTATCATCAGTCACAACGAAAGTATAATGTAAAACCTCCTCATTATTAAACGAATAACCATAGTCATATCCATCCTCTAATCCACAAATAATCCCCTTTGCATTCATATCTGCTTTTGATGGTGAAGCTATCGCTGAAGCAATAATAAACCAAGCAAAAATTACTAGCGCATCTGTTGGAAAAACAGGCATTGGTTATTTTTCTTCGAAATAAAATTGATCTATCATTTTTCCACGATAGCTTGTTGTTGTGTTGTCTATTTTTTCGCCAAATTTTCGTTCTATATCTCTCCAAATGGGGATACAATTTTGGGCGGATTCATTATTTTTATATTCAAAAATATGACTTAGCTGAAATTTATTCTGGTCGCTTTCGATTCGACTAGTTGTATATCGAACAAGACCCATCTCTCTGAATTTGGGCATGAATTCGTTTTTTACTTTGTCCCAGCGCATGACACTAAGTTCTAACTCATTTTCAGTTTTAAAAGTTTGGATTGTAACGTTAACTTGCATATCTATGTTATTTCCTAATTACCGCCGTTTTTTGAGTTCTGTGAATATAAAATCTTTCAGAAAGCAAAGCTATCTATTTTAGCTTCCAGATGGATATTCTCTTTGCCAAAAATTAGATAGCCAAGTTAAATAATGTGAAATTTTTTTTGGCTCCAAGATAAGTGACTTCTGGATCTTATCTATTTCAGTTGTGTCTTCTAGGTCTACATCTAGAGAATCATTTATTCTATTTATCATATTGAACATGGCGCATAATATTGTCATTTCAGCGATTTGATTTTCCGTATAAGTGGATTTTAATTCATTAAATAATACATGGTCTTTCGCAGCTTTATTGAGTGTTACAGCCTCAGCCCATTTGAGCGCGAGCACCTCTTCTTTTTCAAAAAGAGGAGAGTTCGTATATTCGTTTGAAGAAATTGCTTTTATTTGTTCATCAGTTATCCCTGCTGCTCTGCCTAATGAAGTATTATGCGCATAGCAATATTTACATCCATTGGTATGGCTTGTTTTGATTACTATAAGCTCTTTTAGTTTTCCGCTTATATCTGTTCCTTGCCATTCGCGCTGCGCGAGTGCATTAATTGGTAGGAAGGCCATAGCAAGGTACGGTGAGTTGCTGAATGTTTTATAAAAATTTGGCACTCTTCCCAGCAAATTTTCTACTGCAGAATAAAACTCTGTAAATTTTGGATCCAATGTTTCTTTTTGAATTTTAGTTATTCGTGTCACACGCTTTCCCCTTTATTTGTTAAAAATCAGCTTTTTGCCGTCTTTATAACTTCCAGAGCTCTTCTGGTTAATGTTCCCATCTCGAAAATAGTGCAGCCAGTCACCATCTTCCATATCCTCTAAGTAGTTTCCTTTACTCATAAGCTGGCCATTCGTGTAGAATAGAAGCCAAGGTCCTGTTTTTTTGCCATCTATATATTCTCCTTTGCTTTTAAGCTGACCAGTAATCCAAAACTCTAACCATGAACCTTGTTTTTTACCCTCCGAAATCTTGCCTTGTTGCATTCCTTCCAACTCACCATTGAACGGCGTATCTGTGAATTTTAGATAGAATAGAGCTTCTCTTTCGACAAGGTCATCAATAGTTTCTGACTTTGAAATTGAGACAATTCCTGTCACGAAAAAAAGATTTAAAAGTAACATAACTGCTATATTTTTTGATAAATGCATAACCATTCCTTGATGAAAAACTTATTTATAGTGCGAAATAGATGTAAGGGGTGTCAACGGTTAACCTTTTCAGCATTTTTTCTTGATATAGTTTCAAAAAAAAATGCATTTTAAATAAAATTATTAACTATGGCTTGGCTATCTGGTGTTCCTAGGGCAGAATTAAAGTGGGAGTTTTATAAAATGAAGCTTGGTTTTTTTACACGTCCTGTGCACCCGATTGGCAAGGACTGGCAGCAAAGTTTAGATGAAGACAGACAGGCCATTATTCTTGCAGATGAGCTTGAGTTTGTGGAAGCATATGCAGGTGAGCATTTATCTGACAGGGCAGAGAACATTACCTCCAGCGGAATGTTTATGGCCTCGCTTGCGTATCAGACTAAGCAGATACGTCTTGGAACAGGTACCGTCAATATTCCTAATCTTCATCCGGTACACATAGCTGGTCAAGTAGCCATGTTAGACCATATGCTAGGGGGACGCTTTAACTTTGGAATTTCACCGGGTGGGCTGATTTCTGATGCGGAATTATTTGGCACCTTACAACAAGACAGGTCAGAGATGTTCGTTGAGGGCATTAACATGGTTTTGGAAATATGGCAAAGTGACCCGCCATATAATATTTCTGGGAAATATTGGCAAATTTCAACAGAAAATACCATGATGACCGAAATAGGGCAGGGGATCATGACTAAGCCTCTCCAACTACCTCATCCACCCATTGTCGTTACCGCTGTCGCACCATTTTCTAAGGGGGTGAGCGAAGCAGCTGCAAGGGGGTGGGATCCAATAAGCGCAGATATTATTATGCCTATATGGGTTGCATCTCACTGGCAAAAATATGCTGAAGGTTGTGCTAGAGTTAATAGGCAGGCTTCCCCAGCCAACTGGCGTGTTGCAAAGGCGGTATTTGTAGCTGATGATTTATCCAAGGCACGTGAATATGCATTAGGACCAGGTAGCCCCTACATATTTTATTATAAACAGCTTTTTACCAAATTTTCGGCAATGGGAAAAATTGGTTTATTTAAAACGGATGCGAATCAGCCAGATGAAGACGTAACTTTTGAGGATGTGTGCAAAAAAATGATAATTTGGGGTACACCAGAAAAGGTGAGGGATGATTTACAGGCATTTACAGAAGAGGTAGGAGAATTCGGCACCTTAATGTATGCAGGAATGGACTGGGCCGATGTTGAATTATCCAAACGCTCAATGATTCTCGCCGCCGAAAAAGTTGCGCCAGAGTTATGAGTAACTGGTTTATAAACAACTTAGAAGATGTTTTTAGAGCTACGCCCAAATATTCCAAAATTAAATAAATAAAAAAAATCTATAAAATATTATTATCTATAAAATATTATTAAGGAGTGAATGATGCAGCGTATTAAAGGCGTTAACCCAGAAGAAGTGACAGGCGGCGAGGCTGAGATATTAGAAGCCTCTAACATGTTTTTGGGGAGATCTTCTAATTTGCTCAAAATACTTACCAACACATCGCCGCAGATCGCTAGATGGTTTTTGGGGTTCCTTACCTCAACTCGTCAAGAAGGGCTCGGTGCTAGCTCTGATGTTGGGTTAAGAGGACTGGCATGTGTTAAAACATCGATGACTAATGAATGTAATTATTGTACTTCACATACAAGTATTTATGCACAAGGGCTAGGCTATTCAGAGCAACAAATTGCGCTTATGAAAGATAATAAATATAAAGATAGTGACAAATTCACTACAAAGGAAAAACTAGCCATCGAATGGGCTGAAGCGGTAACATTAAATAAAGCGCTTAACGATGGCCCACTTTGGGATAGCTTGCGAGAGAATTTTTCTGACGCAGAAATTGTTGAGATTACCCTAGCATCATCAATGTTTAACATGATTAACAGACTTAATGATACATTTAGGTCCGAGTTGGAAACAACGGATTTTAATAAAAAACAATGGGATGCTACTGGCATTTTACCGTTAGACGCACAGGAGGCTTTTGCAAGCCGGTTCTCAGAACAAAAATTTGTTAAAAGGTAAAAATGTGTAAAATATCGCGCATTTTTGAATGTCGCATGAGGAAATGACCAATATGAGTTGGCTTGGCTTTAGAAACCGTCAGGAATTCTGGCCTCTAACTACTTCAAGTGTGTTCTCCAGATTTGCAACAGTTCTTTCTATGTTTGTTAATTTATCTAAACCAAACAGACCTATTCTGAAAGTGGAGAAGCCCTCTGGCTCTCCGCACTCCAGAGGAACGCCAGCAGCAACCTGCATTCCTGCCTGCATAAACTTTTTACCTGTTTTGATATCAATATCGTCAGTGTAGCTTACAATCACGCTAGGCGCTTTATAGTCATCGGCTGCAACAGAATGATAACCGTAACGCTCAACAACTTCACGGCATTTTTTCCCGAGCTCGATTTGAGCGTTTTTTATGGCGTCTAGTCCGAAAGTTTCTGTCTCTATTAATGCGTTTCTGAAAAGGCGAAGTGAGTCGGTTGGCATAGTTGCGTGATATGCATGTTTGCCAGACTCATATATCTCCATTATTTCGGTCCATTTTTTTAAGTCATTAGCAAAGCTGGTGCTTTTGGTTGTATCTAACATCTCACGCCCACGAGTGGACATCATAACCGCAGCAGCACACGGACTTGCGCTCCATCCCTTCTGCGGCGCTGTAAGCAGAACATCAACACCTGTCGCTTGCATATCAACGAACAAAGTACCACTTGCGACACAATCCAACACAAACAAACCTCCAACGTCATGCACTGTGTCTGATACCTCTTTAATAAAGCTATCTGGCACTAAAATCCCGGCAGAGGTCTCAACGTGGGGGCAGAAAACAAT
This sequence comes from uncultured SAR116 cluster alpha proteobacterium, assembly GCA_902516825.1. Lineage (GTDB taxonomy): Bacteria > Pseudomonadota > Alphaproteobacteria > Puniceispirillales > Puniceispirillaceae > UBA5951. The sequence goes on along the minus strand of CABXZZ010000017.1, from coordinate 7,511 downwards.
ATCCGGCTTTTGGTTTGTAATTTTGGCTTTGATTTTTTCAAGGGAAGCTGGGGCAAATGGAGACGTCGGATCATTTGACAACTGGGATGCCTTTATTATTGTTTGTGATTTAGCGATGTCACCAGCATCCAGTATTTGAGACCAACGATAGGAAAACCAACCATTTCGGATTATTAAAGCTGATTTATCAGATGCAAATTGTCTTGCAATAGCCTCCATCCCATAAGTTCCACCGCCCGGGACAACTGCTATAGAATTTGCGTTATATGCCTTTTTTAATATTCGCGATATATCACGCATAACGTCGCCGAAAACAGCAGACATGGAGTTAAGCGAACGGTCGGAAAATACAACAGAAAATTCCAACAATCCCTCAGGATCAACATCATCTCTAAGAGCACTCATCATTTGCCTCTTTGTTCAAAAATTAACGTTCGATGCCTAACGGCATCACAGTCTCATGCGTAATTTTGTTGAAGTAACCTTAACTTTACAAAACAACTTTCTTAGTGTTCCTAAATATATAGCATGTTGAATGCTAAAATCCAGTATTTAAAAAACATAAATCATAAATAAATCAGTATGTTGAAATAATTGCGGCAAGGGCATTTTTGATTTTTGCAATTCGGCGCTCTAATCTAATATTTTCACTGGTTAGTTTTGCTATTTCACTTTCGTAGCCACTTCTAATTTCATTTAACTTAGCGTCTGAGCCTTGGTTAGCAACGCATTGATTATATTTCAATATATCTTCAGTAGTATTTCCGTGTAGCTCGCAAGTATGTGCGAATATTGGTGAGCTTAGCAAGGAAATACTGCTGATTGTGATAACAAAAAGAAGAGTGAACTTCAACGTTATTTCTCCCACGAGATAGTTAATTTAATAGGACTTCTGCTCCATTCGTAGATTGATTATATGGACATTATACAGGGTTTGAAATGGCACTTACATGCTCTAGGCTATCAGATTATTCCACTTTGATAAATTAGTTTATATGATATAAAAAACATGATGCATGCGATAATGCCGTCAAGAATTCTCCAAGCCATTCTGTTGTTAAACAAAAAAGACATCGCACTAGCACCGAAGCCGAGGGAGATAAAAAACACCAAACTTGCAAACGACGCTCCAACGCCAAATCCCCAGACGTCTGGTCCTTTATATTGAAGCGAGATTATTCCAATTAATACTAACGTATCGAGATATACGTGAGGGTTTACGAAAGTTAATACAAACAATTTAACAATGATTTGTTTTTTTCCAAGTTTCTGAGGATTATACTCTTGGATGCTATTATCAAATGATTTAAACACGCTCTTCACATGAGTAAATCCATAATAAAAAATCCATATAGCAGCAAGAACGAATATCCATTTATAATAGGCATTAAAGAATTTCTCTGCGAAGAGTCCCATGCCCGCTATGCCTGAGGAGATGAGCAAAACATCACTGATGATACAGAAACTAACGCTCAATAAAACGTGATTTTTGGCAATAGCTTGGCGAATTACAAAACTATTTTGTGCACCAATTGCAAAAATTAAGGAAAATCCGAGCATAAATCCATTTAGAAGGGGAGCAAAATTCATTTTGTTATTATTCTAGCTCGTCAATAATCGCTACTGCGCGAATTGGACTGCCTGTTCCACCTCTAATCTTTAACGGAAATCCAGCGAACTGAAAATGACCCAAACCAACAACCTGATGCAGGTTTACTAATCCTTCCATGTGAGTAAAACCCATGTTACGGCACACAAGATGCACTTCGAAATTATTTTTGCCCGGCCTTCCAGGGCTAACTGCTTCCACTCCAAAACTTGTGATCCCTTTATCTCCGAGCCATGATGCGGAGTCTTTAGTTAGACCTGGAAAATCTGTTAGAAATTCTGGAGTTCCAAATGTTCTATCATAATGGGCCATATATAGTAGGATAATGTCCCCCTTATTTATAGGTTCTCCTGTTTTTGCTTCTGCTTCTTGCAAGTCGGCAACTGATATATCACTCTTTAACCTAATATGAGATAAATCAAGGCACAAAGCAGGGCGATAGAATTGGTCTAATGGCATCTCATCAACACTCAATGCAGTCTTTCTTTCGTCAAAGTGACAGGGTGCATCGACATGACTGGCAGTATGTTCACCAAGGGTGAGAAAAGAAGACGCGCACGAAAATTTAACTCCCTCTGCTTCTCGAACTGTATCATGGGTTTGATAAGCGCTGAACGTTACGGGTGGGTGATTGGGTAGTGTGGGACATTTTTGATAAATCTCGCCGCTCAGATCAATTAAACGCACTTTTTTTCCTTTGAATATTTAGAAGTCTATTTTTACAATTATTATTGATAATAATTTATTTCTATTTCGATGTTATTTGGATCTTTTGCAAAAATCTGAAAGAGTTTCATATCTGGAACTTCACGTTCCGTGAATGCAATTTTGCGGTCCTCTAATTCCTTTTTCAACTTGCTCGCATCTGTTGCCCGAAATGCAAGATGATCCACTGACCCGCTTCCGAATAGATGTTTGGCCATACCTTGTGTTTCGCCAAGATATTGCTCCACCCCAGCTGGCTTTTTTGGGTCAGCAAAAATTAAATGTACCAATGCTACCCCACCAAGGTAGAGCCAATGCCCTTTAAACGGGAAATTTGGTCGCTTGCCATCAACCAGACCAAGTGCTTCATAAAAGGTTTTTGTTTCTTCTAGTTTAGAAGTTCTGATTGCATAGTGGTCTATGTTAGTAAGCGGCATTAATTTCTCCAATTTTCAAAAAATATGCTAAAAACTATGGTGTAAGGACGAGCGATATATAAACTGAATGTACAAATTTGAAGGCTCATTTATTATTTAGATTTATTCATGCTGTATATTTAATATGATTTCCATATATTAAATATTAGCTAGATAAATAATCTTAGCAAAAAAACAGGCAATGGTTAACCAGAATGTATTATGACAATGAAGATAGAGTAATAGATAATATCTTAAAGAATACAAAAACAATTGCCCTTATTGGAGCGAGCGTGAAAGAAGAGCGTCCTAGTAATTCGGTAATGCGCAACCTCTTAAATAGGGGATATCAGGTTTTTCCCGTAAACCCAGGTCATGCAGGAGGAAAAATTCTTGGGCAGGAGTGTTTTGCAAGGCTTACAGATATTCCGCATGAAATTGACATGGTAGATGTCTTCAGACAATCAAACGCAGTGCCCGACATAGTTGATCAAGCCATAAGATGTAAAGTTAAGACTCTTTGGCTGCAGTTGGAAATAGGCCATGCTGAGGCAGAGGCTAAAGCAAGAGAAAATGGAATTACAGTGGTAAGTAATCGTTGTCCCAACATAGAGTTTAGAAGACAAGAATCTTCATTAAGAGGTTAAAATAAATTTTATATCCTTGTGCACTTATTTTAATATAATTTAATTTTAGGCTTTATATGATTGATTGTTTGAGCAATCGATCCATTTGGTTAGATAGTTTAGAAGATTTATTTAAGTTAAGCACGATTAATAATCTTAGTTAAAAATATAAAATATTAAGGCTTTTTATTATGCCCAAAAAAAACAATCTGTTACAAAACAGACCGGCCCTTCGTGTTATTAGCGGGGACTTAAACTCTGAAAGCTTCGGACTTGGTGATCCGTGCGTGCCAATAGAGCTATCCTATTTTCATGAGGAAAACCCTATTCCTTGCGCATCACTGAATGAAGTTGATATTCTTGACGACTAGGAAAAAAGTAGAGCGCCAGCACCAATATTAAACATCTTTTAAATCCGGTTTTGCCAATATGAGATATATGCTATTCTTAATTAGCGATTTAGAGGTAAGCATTCTACATTTGATTAAGTTTGTTTCCCGCTTTTAAAAATAATTTACTGGGGTTTAGCGTGTATTTTGATTCATTCACAAAACAATACACTTCGATTTTGTCAACGTTAGATCAATGGATGTTCAATAACTTTGAAATATCCACATCGTTGGCAGATAGTGGTCAACAAGTGGCTGTTTCCCTTTTTGCTTTGATTATCATTAGTTTTTTGATATTTTTTCTCTCAAATGGTCCTTCTCACAAAAATAAAACAGAAATTGTTGATGCTAAAGAAATTCTTAATCCTTTGACAAACTCATCTTTTGACGAAGCGCGTTCACTTGCTTATGCAAATAGTTCTCTTGAAAATATAACTGATGGGTCAAAAGATGCTGGGGATGTTGATAATGAGATCGAGACAAATGATGAAACAAAAGCATCAGATGAGCCAAATATTTACGAGTTAGATAACGGGTTCATGATAAATAAAAGAAGTGCTGATGCTCAAGAAGCTTTGAAGGCTGATGAAAACAGTGATGATAAAAATGAAAAAAAAGAAAAAGATTCCGCCGAAGCTAAGGCAACCTCTCAGAGCTCTGGAGCTGCTACCGGTAAAAAATTAAATCTGTCAGTTGAACTGGCGAAGATAGAAACAGAAATGCTAGACGTAAGAAAAGAATATAAATCTGGGAATATTAGCTCAATGGATTATCTTGCAAAAACACAAGAATTATATAACAAAGGTGAAGTCTTGGTGGAAACTGGCAAGTCTCTTCAAAAGTAAAATAGCATCTTGGCCTTGATTCCTGGATATTTCGCGTGATTTTGCTATTTCTTTTTATTATGATGTAAAATCATGTGACAAATTTGCTATCTTGATAGATAGTACTCTTAGTGTCTGAACCTGTTGTTTGTTTTTTGGAGTAGCATCATGGGGTCTTCTATTATGGTAGCCAATATGAAAGGTGGTGTGGGTAAGAGTACACTCACCTGCTATCTTGCTGACTATTTTAGGCAATATAATAGGAAGCGATCTCTCTCATTAATAGACACTGATGTTCAGGGCAGTTGTTTTGAAATGCTGGGTATAGACGGTAGGTTTGAGCAATTACGGCACCTGCCAATTGGAGATAGGTATGATGCTGTAAATGTTGTGACGGTGGATACGCTTGTTAGAAATCATTTGAGCTCGGCTAACGATTTACTTTTAATCGATACCTCCGCAGGAAAGCCAGATAGTATCTGTCAAATCGCGATGATGTGTCATTGTTTATTAGTACCGGTATCCATCAATTGGGGAGATATAAGACCAACCAGAGATTTTATTGAGGAAATACAAGATCGAAAAGATTCATCACGCACAATCACTCCTCACATAATAGTGGTGCCAAACCGTATTCCTCATCAACAAAGAGATTATAGCAGACTTAAAGATGCATTGAGTGAGTTGGATGTAGTTATTGCGCCAGGTTTGTCTGATTTATCAATTGTCAGACATCAAACTGAAAAATTTTCAGGCATCGAAGCTACAAAGGGCACACGCTTCCACGACGAGATAATCCATTTTGGGAATTTTATAAATGAATATATCCTTGGTGGAAAGCTTGATGCAATATATGCAGATACTAATGTGATAGAACTTCGACGTTAAATTTTGCTAGTTTTGGACATCTGATTGAGCTAGACTAATTACATTATTTGCTCTTTATGTAGTTAGATATGTTCCCTGGTTTCGTTAATGTTTACCTCGATAAGGTTTAGAAATGAAGCCAGTTGCGTTCCATGAAATGTTAGGTGAAAAATTTTTTGTTAGAGTGACGGCAGCAAAATTTAACAGCCTGACCAAACGATACAGAAATCAGGACGCCGCTAAATCTGTATCATTGCATACATTAAGTGATGCACAATGGGAGTCTTACTTTGGCGCATTCACACCATTTCCAAATAGTTTCAAAACGCCATTAGCTCTTTGCTATCATGGACATCAGTTTGGAATGTATAACTCGGAAATAGGTGATGGGAGAGGATTCTTATACGCGCAACTAAGAGAGAATATATCTGACAGACTCCTTGATTTAGGAACAAAGGGCTCAGGCACGACCCCATTTTCCAGAAGTGGAGATGGTCGACTTACTCTGAAAGGAGCTGTGAGGGAAATTTTAGCGAGTGAATATCTTCACGCATTAAGTGTTAATAGCTGCAAAATTTTAAGTGTGTTTGAAACTAATGAGCAGTTGCAACGAAATGATGAGCCATCTCCCACGCGCTCTGCTGTTCTTGTCAGGCTATCACATAGTCATATTAGAATTGGAAGTTTTCAGCGCTTTGCATATTTAGACCAACCCCATGAAATACTCAAACTAGCGCGGTATGTAGCTTGTCATTATTATCCAGATATCAACTCGGAAAAACCGCCAGAAGAGCTCTTAGTGGGCCTGTTAGCTTCCCTCATTATTCGTGTTTCGGAAATGGTAGCTGGGTGGATGACCGTCGGGTTTGTTCATGGCGTTTTAAACACGGATAATTTTAACTTAACAGGAGAATCCTTTGATTATGGGCCATGGCGATTTCTTGATAAAATGGATTTTAATTTTACGGCGGCCTATTTTGACCAACAAGGTAGATATGCTTATGGTAAACAGCCTGAAGCCGCTTTATGGGCAATATGCCGACTCGCGGACTGCTTTACAGAATTTGTTTCAACTGAGCAGTTAGAAAAAGAATTACAAAAATTTTATCCTGCCGTTCAATCAGCGTTATTTAGCAAACTTTGCTGGCGATTTGGTGTAGTACCAGATTCAGATATAAGAGCGGAGGAATTCGTATCGTTGTTTTTTAGCACGACAAACAATAGCAAAATCAGCCTTGATTACCTTTTTCATACTTTCTATGCAGGGTTCGACGCGCAACAAATATTGTCAGCCCCTGACCCAATACGCCCTTTATTGTACGTCCTAAAAGAGCTTCCAGCGCGGCAGAAACAACGCCCGCAATATTTTGATGAACCTGTGGAAAGTAGTTTAGTGATCGACGAAGTAGAGAGCCTTTGGGCAGCAATTTCTGATAATGATGACTGGTCAAAATTTGAAAAAAAAATAGCAGTGATCAAAAGTTACTCAGCAGCTTTAAATGCTTAACAGATAATATTGTTTGAGAAAGATAGGGTTCATTTTTGATTCAGAACGTATTGGCGTCTAATCCACGACTAAAAACTGGTCTTAAGACAAAGTTGCTTTCCATCCTAAGCACATTTGGAAGTGCAGAAAGATAAGTTGCGTGAATTTTGCCATAATCAGTTACATCCTTTGCAGCAATCCTAAGTAAATAATCCTCCTCACCTGCAATCAAAAAACAAGCTAGGATCTGCGGTATTTGCTTTGCCGCTTCTTCAAATTCTGACATCATTGCAGCAGATTGACCTTGCAAAGTGATACGCACTAGCACAAGAACATCATGACCAAGCTTTGATAAATCAAATTCGGCATTATAGGATTGAATAATACCTGATTTTTCAAGTGAAGTTACACGCCTCAGGCATGCAGATGCAGATAAACCAACTTTCTTAGAAATTTCCAAATTTGTAATTCTAGCATCTTCCTGTAGAACTGAAAGAATGGTTTTATCTATTTTATCAAGTTTGCTCATTATTACCGTGTGGGCGATAGATTTTTATAATTTTAATACATATTGGGTTGTCAAAAAACT
>CABXZZ010000016.1 GCA_902516825.1 uncultured SAR116 cluster alpha proteobacterium | reverse complement strand
GCTGATCTTTGATTATTTGTAGCAAGTGAGGGATTATTCAGCAAATCTTCACGATTAAATTCCTCACAGAAAAGTTTCCATTGTTTGTCGCTGACGATACCGATGAATAATTGCTTAGAATCTTTAGTAGTGAATATGTCATATACTGCCCAAGCTCTCCGGCTTTCGGGCATCGGTATTGAGGGTGCGCCTGTGACTGCAAATTGCGACATGTGCTGCGCCACTGCATGGACAGTTGTTTCGTATAGTGCTGCTGTTACTTTTTGCCCTTTTCCAGTAATGGCGCGATTAGCCAGTGCCGATTGTATGCCAATAACTCCCCACATGCCACCCATAATGTCAATTACAGATGCTCCAGCCCGTAAAGGTCGGCCCTCTGGTCCTGTCATGTATGCAAGACCCGCCATCATTTGTACTACCTCGTCAAGTGCTGTTCGATTTTCGTATGGGCCCTTTAGAAAACCTTTTAACGAACAATAAATCAGGCCTGCATTTTTCTTGCTAAGCTCTTTATAGCCAAGCCCAAGTCTTTCAAGCGTGCCAGGTCTAAAATTTTCAATTATTACATCCGCGCCAATTGCTAAGCGTTTTGCAGCCTGAAGACCATCAGGTGATTTCAAATCAAGAGTAATGGAGCGTTTATTGCGGTTATAAGCAGGGAAGAAGCCGGCGCCGTCGTCTTTAAGTCGGCGGGTTGCGTCTCCATTTAATGGTTCAACCTTTATTACGTCAGCACCAAGATCTCCTAAGATCATACCACAAGTTGGCCCCATGATCATATGGCAGAATTCAACAATACGGATACCACTTAATGACATTTGAAAGTCCTTCCAAATGTGTGATACTGTTGAATTTTAGCACCACTCATTTGATTTCTACTTTTTTAATATGGAAGATTTAAAAACGTCATAACATTATTGCTATTTTTTATAAATGCTAATTAACTTAAAGACGTTTCTTAATTCGGTGACACGCTGCAATACACCTGATAAAGTTTAATAATTATAGTTGAGGTTATGCATTATGCATTAAAACAAGGAGATTTAATTATTTCTGATTTACCGAATTTTGTCGAAATTTGTGAAGAGGGGCCACGAGAGGGCTTTCAGATTGAACCTAGCCCTATATCAACTGAAAAAAAAATAAATCTTATAGATGCTTTATCAAATACTGGTTTAAAAAATATTCAAGTGTGCTCTTTCGTTAATCCGCGTTTAGTACCAGGATGGGCAGACGCCGAAGCGGTTGTTCAGGGGTTTACTGCAAAAAAGGGTATAAATTACACTGGTCTTTATTTTAATAGTAGGGGTTTGGAAAGAGCGCTCGAGTACAAAGATAAATTGAAGTTATCTGGATCAATTTCACTAGCTGCTTCGGAAGGTTTTACCAAGAAAAATCTTAATAGATCTCACCCTGAGAATTTGGCAGCCATGAAAAAACATGTGAGCGCGCATCTCGATAAAAAGATCAGTGTTAGTAGAATAGGTGTGATGGCTGCTTTTGGTTGTAATTATCAAGGTGATATCGCACCCAAAATTGTTGTCGATACCTTGAAAGAAGGAATGTCTATCGCCGAGGAGACTGGTGCTAAAATAACAATTTTTTCTCTTGCCGATACAATGGGCTGGGCGGCTCCTTACAAAATTGAAAGTGTTTTAGGTGAAGTTCGCAACGAATGGCCTGAGATAAAGATATCCCTTCATTTGCACGATACTCGAGGACTAGCTGTAGCAAATGCATATGTCGCTTTGAAAATGGGGATTAGTCACTTCGACTCAACGGTAGGTGGTTTAGGAGGGTGCCCATTTGCTGGGCAACCAAAAGCAGCTGGTAATATTTGTACAGAAGAGCTCGTTTTGCTTTGTGAAGAATTGGGTATTGAAACCGGGGTAAACTTAGATGAACTTATAGAAGTGGGCAGGTTAGCAGAAGATATCGTTGGGCATCAGCTTCCTGGTGAGTTGGTGCATGCAGGTAGCTTAGATGCCTTCCGCCGCAACATTAATCTCTAATTTTGAAAGACAAGCAAATATTTTATCGGGAAATCACAATATTCATGTTATAGGTTATTTCTAACCGGCATTAATGAGCTTTAAATTATGCTTTTGTCAAATGGGAGAAAATAAATGACAATATTCAATTTCACGCGGCGTGTCGCTATTGCTGCCTCTGCAGCGTTAATGATTGCTGGTCCAGGCTATGCTGGTGGACATCAAGTAGTCGAAAGTATTCACTTCTTAATTCCTGGCGGAGCAGGTGGTGGTTGGGATGGTACTGCAAGAGGCACTGGTGAGGCTCTTACCGGTGCAGGACTAGTTGGGAGTGCGTCCTATGAAAACATGTCTGGTGGCGGTGGCGGTAAAGCTATTGGTTACCTAATAGAAAATGCAGATAGTTTACATGGGACATTAATGGTGAACTCTACTCCTATTGTTATTCGATCTTTAACCGGTGTTTTCCCACATAATTTCCGTGATCTTACATTGGTTTCTGGAACAATCGGAGACTATGCTGCCCTTGTTGTAAACGCAGATAGCAACTTAAGTTCAATGAGTGACTTGATAAGCGCCTATGACGCGGATCCATCTGGTACTGCGATAGGTGGCGGATCAGTACCTGGTGGTATGGATCACCTTGTAGCAGCAATGGTTATGGAAGCGGCAGGAAAAGATGCACTTAACGTAAAATACATTCCATATGATGCCGGTGGTAAAGCCATGGCAGCGTTATTGTCTGGAGAAATCAAAGCACTTTCAACTGGTTTTTCCGAAGCAGTAGCAATGGCTCAGGCTGGAGAAGTTAAAATATTAGGTGTTACTTCCGATGCTCGCGTAGACGCTTTTGCAGATGCTCCAACAATGAAGGAGCAAGGCATCGATACAAACTTTGTCAACTGGAGAGGGTTTTTTGCAGCTCCTGGTTTACCAGATGATAAATTAGCCGCATATCAAGATGCTATTGATAAGATGTATGCAACGCCAGAATGGGAAGCAGTAAGAGCCCGAAATGGCTGGGTCAATATCCACAATCCAGGTGATAAGTTTCAAACTTTTCTCGAAGGTCAGGAAAAAGTTATAGGAGACCTTATGAAAAAATTAGGATTTTTGTAAGTTTACAGTAATCTTATTGGCGGCAGTTTATTCCTGCCGTCAATTTTTTTTGGTGAGAGCCCATGCAATTAGATCGTTGGATCGCATTGGTTATTCTTTGTATTAGTTTAATATATGGCTATTCGGCGTTTTTCGTTATGGACGAGCTTCTAGCGCCATTTTTGAGACGGAATCCGATTTGGCCAAGTACTTTTCCAAAAATTCTTTCAGTTTTAGCTGTTGCGACTTCATTTATTATTTTATTGAAGATTGAAAGATCTGTTGAGAGAAACACTTCGTCGGATATGGATTTAAGTGAGCTTAAGAATTACAAGATAAAAGAAGCAATTATTCTGCTAGCGTTGATGGTAGCTTATGCTTTACTTCTGAGACCGGCAGGTTTTTTATTATCGACAGTTTCATTTCTTAGCTTGGGTGGAGTGGTTTTAGGTGAAAGAAAAATTTATATTCTAATTCCTATTACAACTCTTGCTACAGTGATAATTTGGTATTTAGTTCAGGGTATTTTAGGAATCTTCCTAAGACCGTTGCCGTATTTTTTGTGATCGGAATTTAAATGCTTGAGGGATTGTTAATTGGTTTAGGGGCTGCGTTTTCCTTCCAAAATATAATAATGGTAGTCCTTGGTTGCTTAACAGGTACTTTTATTGGGATGCTGCCTGGTCTTGGGCCAATGTCTATAATAGCAATAATGATACCTATTGCTATTACTATTGGAGACCCGTCAGCTGCATTAATTCTATTGGCAGGAGTATATTACGGCGCTATTTTTGGTGGTTCGACTTCATCAATTCTTTTAAATGCACCAGGAGTAGCTGGGACGGTAGCGACAAGCTTTGATGGCTATCCGATGGCTCGTGGTGGACAGGCTGGCAAAGCTTTAACTGTGGCGGCAATAGCATCGTTTGCCGGTGGGACAATCGGTGCCGTACTATTAATGATATTTGCACCAGCTCTTTCAACTGTAGCTCTACTTTTTCATTCGGCAGAGTACTTTGCATTAATGGTAGTTGGTTTATCTGCGATTGCTGCCTTTGCAGGAAGTGGAAATGTAGCAAAGGCAGTCTTAATGACATTGGTGGGCCTTATGATGGCAACCGTCGGAGAAGGTGCTTTGTTTAACATGCCCCGATTTACGATGGGTTTGATGGATCTTCAATCAGGTTTCAGTTTTATAACACTTGCCATGGCTATGTTCGCTTTACCAGAAGCCATCTTTCTAGTAATGAACCCAGCCCGTTCTGTCCAAGGTAGTAGCAAAAATGACATAAAAGACTTAAGGATAACGCGTAAGGAGGCAAGCCAAATTGCTCCTGTTATAGGCCGTCAATCCATACAAGGATTTTTTATAGGTGTTTTGCCTGGAGCTGGTGCAACTATTGCATCATTTTTGGGGTATGCTGTAGAGCGTAATCTTGCGCCAGAAAAGGAGCAAAAAGAATTTGGCAAAGGTTCAGTCAAAGGTTTAGCAGCACCCGAAACTGCCAATAATGCAGCTTGCACGGGCTCTTTTGTTCCTCTACTTACTCTTGGAATCCCGGGTTCAGGAACTACAGCTATTCTATTAGGTGCTTTAATCGCTTTGAACGTTACTCCTGGCCCCAGACTTATGACTGATAGTCCAGAAATATTTTGGGCAGTAATCGTATCTATGTATATCGGAAATATAGTTTTATTAATTTTAAATTTGCCCTTGATACCCTACATCGCTAGGGTTCTTAGTATTCCGCGCACTTATTTAATCCCCTTTATTTTATTTTTTACTCTTATGGGAAGTTACATAGGTCAAAATAATTCTACAGAGCTATTAATTTTAGTTGGTTTCGGAGTATGTGCTACAATTTTAAAGTTTGCTGATTATCCGTTAGCGCCTTTGTTGATAGGCTTTATTTTGGGAAGTATGCTTGAAGATAATTTCTCTAGATCTATGCAATTGTACGATGGTATTAGTTTTATTTTTGAAAGACCTATGACATCAGGATTAATTACTGTAGCAATAATCTTGATTGTTTTACCGAGCGTAAGAGCGCGCTTCTTCTGATAATACCCACCCCATTACAGAAATGACAAAGTCCCCTTTTATCAGGTGTGGGTGAGATTCCCACTAAGTGTACCTCCTCGCAAAGCGTCCTAAAATATGTTATAGTATAACACTCATATAGGGGTGTTTGGAATGTTAACAAAAGACAACGTTGAAAATGGCTTAAAGACGCGCTTTGGTCCTGATTGGCCATATGTCCGCTGCGGCAACTAAATTTCCCATTTATACTATATCCCATTGCGGGCACAACTCTCCGGAATTCCTTGTCGACTTCCTATGTAAATTCTCCTTAAAGAGACCGTCAAAACCAATTATTTGATCAGGCGAATTTTGTTAGCCATTCTATTCTTTTGTGAAATAATTGGACTTAAGTCAGCTTGAAAGCTTACAAAAACTCTAACTTGTTACCCATACCTGAATTAAAATGATGAATCCAGATAAAGCGAAGTTAGAAGCAAAAAGCAAAATTGAAAATCCATGATAAATTTTAAACTTTCTTTGACGAAGGTTCTCACCGAGGGATTCTTCGTCTCTAATTGCATTTATTTTGGGTGTTATAATCAAAAGATTTATAAGGAAATTTAGATTAATGAAACCAGATGATAACAGTACCAAAGGCTGTTTAATGAAGTAGATGAGTGTAGTCCCTATAATTCCAAACAATAGCCCCATTAGAAACATCTTAGGAAAGATAGCTCTTAGAAATGAAGAAAGATAATCCCCCGTTAAAGTTGAGATGGCGCTAGGTGAAACAACACCAACAAAAAAGATCATTGTACCGATCAACATAGAATAATTTATTAGAATTGCCCAAGTTAACAATTTCAGTCCTCTTTTAAAATTAATTCTAATAATTGAAATGGACTATTTATCTGAAAAATAAACTATTATTTGAAAATAAAATATATATGGTGCCATGTTATGGTTAGCTATTATTAACCCAAAAGAGACTAAGCTAATTTGAAAAAGTGATATCGGAATACCTTAGTTAGTTTATTCACCTTTCCATCAACAAAGGAGAGTTTTAACGTTCAATTTATTGGCAATTTTAGTATTAATTTCTACAAAGCCTGGCTTATCTTAAAATGAATTATCAAACGTATTTTATTGTTCAATAGAGCTATCACCATATTGCAACGGGTGCATTTCTAAAGTTTCCCCTTTGCACAACCTTATTGATCACTCTAGGCGAATTATAATATATTTGAGATATAGTTTAATTTATTTTATTTGGTGGTAGAAAAAAATATAACGAAAAAAATTTGTTTTACGCATATTTCATTACAACAACTCTTAAAACATTTTATAAACTACTGTTGGAATTACTAAAAGGAAAATTATAATGCAAAAATATGTTTTTTTGGCTAAAATAAGCAACGAATTTGCTTCTGCAATGCTAAATAAACCACAAGATCGCCTCGAAATTGTCCAGCCCATTTTAACAGCATTAAACATCGAGGTTTGCGAATTTTTATTTACTTCTGACAGTGACTTTAATTTTGTTGGGGTTTTAAAAGCAAATCTAGACGATGATGTAGAAGCATTGAAAAATATAATATTTGCTAGTGGCAATTTTTCTGAATGCACTTGGATTCGGGCATATGAATCTTCTGAATATAAAGATGTTTTTGAGAGAGGTTCAAAGGTTATGGATAACTATGTTTCCTCTATGGTAATTGCGGAAAATTCAAAGTGAAATATTCTAGATGTATAACATTTACCCTTCTTGCACCCTCTATATGGCCTTTGATTGAGGCTTTCTCAAATACAGGGAAAGAAGAGGGTTATGAACGTTATTTATGCAAAACTAGTCAAAACTCAGGAATAATTTATGAAGTTTTTCAAAATAAAAAAAGTGCTTCAGACAAGTTAGATGTTTTGCTTGCTGCTCAAGCATTGAAGGAACAACTCTTAGCAAAGGTTGCTGTATCAGAGGGTGAATTAATCTGAGTTTTATTTTTTTGTCTTACCAGTAGCGATTTTGACTATCCCTCAAGGCTGAAAAGGTCCGAGGTTCAAATCCTAAGGCCGAATCTTTTTATTATAAAACAACCATAGCTTATTATAACTAAAATTCACGCGCTTGCTTCTTTTTTAAATTTTTACCCGTTTCAAGGACTTATTATCTGTTGATATTTTGCTATTTTTGCCAGTCAAAACTCACTGAAAGTTGGAATCGTCTTAGTTTTAATAGATTCGATTTTTTTTGAAGTCTATATACAAATCTATTTTTACCAATTAAGAAAAAATTAAAGATATTGATTAAAGTTTGTGCATTTTAAAAACTTTATTTTGGGAAAACAAAATTATCTTAGAATTAATGTCAACAGTTGACATATGATTTAATTAGTGTTGCTGATCTCTATATTGATATTTCAAGCGATATATTAATGCATTAAGATATTATGGGTAAAATATGGAATACAGAACATTAGGAAAAACTGGAATAAACGTATCGAGTCTTTGCCTAGGTACTGATAACTTTGCTGACCCAACCCCCGAGAAAGAATGTGCCTATATTCTTGATAAAGCTATAGACCACGGCATTAATCTCATCGACACGGGTGATGTATATGCGGAGGGTGAGGGTGAGAAAATAATTGGCAGGGCGCTAAAAGCTAATAACAAAAGAGAGAAAACATTAATCGCCACTAAGGTTGATCACGGTCGACGCAGACCCGGTTATTCAGTCGATGATCCAGCCTTGTTCGAGCCAAATGATCACGGTCATACTAGATTAAACATTATTCGCGCATGTGAAAAATCACTTAGAAGGTTGGGCACAGACTACATAGACTTGTATCAAATTCATAGACCTTCTCCTGACATTCCTTGGGAGGAGCAGTTGTCGGCATTAGATCATTTGGTTAGTCAAGGAAAGGTGCTCTATATAGGGTGCTCAACCCATGCTCCATGGACGATAATGGAAGCTTTAATGATAAGTGAGCTTAAAAATTTCGCTCGATTTGTATGTGAACAACCTCCTTACAATTTACTTGATAGAAGAATTGAAAATGAGTTGGTGCCGCTTGCGCTAAAACATGGCCTTGGCTTGATAACTTGGGCTCCGATGGGAATGGGTGTTCTGGCAGGGAGATACGATTCAACGGACCAGTTTCCTGCTGGTTCAAGAGCTGAGCTTAGAGGGGGTTTCTACGCAGATAGGGTCACAAAAAAAGGACTAGCTGTTGGCCAGAAATTTAGTGTCATTGCACGTAATTTGGGTATTACACCAGCCCAGTTATCCATCATTTGGACTCGAGACCAAGAAGGGATAACAGCACCCCTTATAGGGCCTAGAACATTAGAGCAACTCGACAATATTTTGCCTGTCATTGAGATGAAGCTGTCGGAAGAAACTCGTCTAGCTTGTGACAAACTCGTGCCACCAGGTAGTGTTATTAGCGATTTTCATAATACGGCAGACTGGATGAAAATGAGTGTAACTTGGGATAGCAACCAATGAACAAACCAAATAAAACTCATATTAATATACTTCACAAAAAGTCTGTATGTATTAAATTTGTAGAGGGTAATTTTATAAGTTACAAAAATAAAGAGATCTCATGTTTTTTAGTGGGAGGTCAAATAAGAGGCCTAATCCCTAAATTTTTTGACAAATTAAATAATATATTTCAGCCCCAGGAATATATTTCTATTAAAAATTTGGGGTTTGCTTGGGATACAATGTAAAGTCCCCAGTGAAAAGCAGTATAGGGAAGAAAATTAATCAATCTAAATGAGGTAAAAAAAATGAAAAAATTAAAAATGTATTCTGTATTTTTGTTATCAATATTTGCTTTCGGCCCAGCAGCTGCGGCTGATTTTGTGATTAAATTAGCACATAATGGTCCTGAGCAGCACCCTTTCCAAGATGGAGCTGTTGCTTTTAAGTCCGAATTGGAAACGTCAACAAACGGTGCAATTGAAGTTCAAATATTTCCAGGAGAACAGCTCGGAGACGAAGAAGCAACAAGTCAGATGATTAAGCTGGGAACTCTCCAATGTGCGATAGAGAGTGCTGGAGGCGGTTTAGCTCCGTTCGTGCCCGAAGCAGATTTACTGAATTTGCCTTTTGTGTTTAACGATGTTGAACATTTCTATCGAGTCGTGGATGGCGAAGTTGGAACCGATCTAGCCGAGAAGGTTGAAACCGCTTTAGATGCAAAATTCATGGGCTGGTATTTTTCAGGGATAAGAAATGTCTGGAATGATGAGAGAGCCGTAAAAACCCCAGACGACTTGAAAGGCCTGAAAATCAGAGTAATGGGAAGCCCAGTGCTTATAGATACTTTTAATGCACTTGGCGCACAGGCCACACCTATGTCTTTTGGTGAAGTCTACACATCCATTCAGCAGGGCGTTATAGACGGGGCAGAAACTGACCACGTGGACCTACTAGTTGAAAATTTCTTTGAAGTGACCGAGCACGTATCACTAACAGGGCATATGTACTTAGGTGCGGGTCTTTTATGCAGCAACAAATTTATGGATAAATTACCAGACGACCTGAAAGAAAAAGTCATTGAAGCTGCCCAATCTTCTGTCGCTGTCGAAAGAATGGCGATGGCTAAAATGACCGGTGATGCATTGGAACAACTGAAAGAAAAAGGATTAAAATTCTATGAGGTAGATCTGGGCCCGTTTAGAGAAAAAGTAGAGTCTGTTTATTTGAAAAATGCAGAGAATGTTGGCGGAATGTCTGCAATTGAGGCATTAGCAAAACAGTAACAAACAAAGTAGCAGGCCAAAATTTCGCATGGCCTGCTACCTTATTTATGTTTACCGGGACTAATAAAATTTATCAGGAATGTAAATCTAAGCTAGACTCAAATGAAACTAAATCTGAACTTTTCCAGTAGAATACTATTTATCTTAGGGCACTTATTAGAAATTAGTTTAGTATTTCTTCTAGTTGCAATGACGCTAACTGTTTTTTCTCAAGTGGTAGCTAGATATGTTTTTGAGGCTCCACTATCTTGGTCGGAGGAACTAGCACGATTTATTTTGATGTGGTTGTCAATGTTAAGTGCCGCTTATGCATTTAAAATAAAGTCACATTTTGCTCTAACTGTAATAGTTAACAAGTTACCCAAAGATTTTCAGAATATAGTTGCATTCTTCGTCCAGATATTAGTCGGGGTATTTTTTGCAATAATTTTTTATTATTCAATAATTTTTGTAAATAGCGTGCAAGGTCATACAGCGCCTGCGCTTCAAATCTCAATGCAAGTTCCATATAGTTCCATTATTGTTTCAAGCGGTTTGATAACAATTTTCTCATTTTGGTCAGCCACAAAAAATATACCTAGAACAACAAAGTTGATAAGTAAATGATTTACATTATTAGTTTTGTTTTATTCACCTCACTTTTGATGTCTGTTCCAATAGCAGTATCTTTGGGAATGGCGTCGCTTGTTGGATTATATTCTCTTTCCCCAGACCTCCTGGTTCTTGCCCCTCAAAAATTTCTGGCAGGGATCAACAGCTTTACGCTCCTTGCAATACCAATGTTTATTTTGGCGGGCACGATAATGGGCAGTGGAGGAATTGCAGCTCGAATTGTGAATTTCTGTTTAATTTTTGTTGGTAGAGTAAGAGGAGGACTAGGCTTTGTAGTAATTCTAGCAACGATGTTTTTCTCTGGTGTGTGTGGATCCGCTAGTGCTGACACAGCCGCAATCGGATCTACAACCATGCCGGAAATGTTAAAGAGAAAATATCCAAAACCATTTGCAACGGCTCTTTTAGCAGCGTCTGGAGCAACAGCCTCTATTATTCCTCCCTCAATAGACCTAATCATTATTGGAATCGTCTCCGGCATTTCTATCGGGGGATTATTTGCTGCAGGCATTTTGCCAGGAATTTTTAATGGTCTTGCCCTCATGTGTTTGTGCTTTTACTTTTCGAAAAAACTTGATTTGCCGGTAACAGAAAAAACAAGTCTCAATGAAAAGCTAAAAATATTCAAAGAAGGTATTTTAGCTATTTTTATGCCTGTTATTATACTTGGCGGCATTCTTGGCGGGATCTTTACACCAACAGAAGCATCAGCCGTGGCGGTAATATATGGTTTTGTTGTATCAATGTTCGTTTATAAAGAGATGGGTTGGAAGGAGCTACCAGCTATTTTTCTTCAAGCAGCTAAGTTAACAGGTATTGTTATGTTAGTGCTGTCGATGGCGAGTTGCTTCTCCTTTGTTTTAGCATTTGAACGAATTCCTCATTCAATAGCTCAGTTTATCGTAACCTTTGCTGATAATTGGATAGTATTTGTTATTTGTGTGAATGTACTATTTTTTCTCCTCGGAATGATCATGGACGCGTTGCCTGCTATTATTATTTTAATGCCCATATTAGTCCCTGCGGGCATTGAGTTAGGTATGGAACCTATTCACATTGGAATATTCGTAGCCGCAAACGTATCTTTGTCATTATTCACTCCCCCTGTAGGGGTGTGCTTATATGTTGCATGCGGATTAAGTAAGCTTCCTATTGAAGCCGTATTTAAGCCGTTGCTCCCTTTTATGTTCGTGCTGCTTTTAACTCTTTTGACAATTAGTTACGTCCCACAAATTACTTTGTTTATTCCGAACCTTCTCGGATATTAAGTTTTATAAAGGAGATTATCATTTGCGAAATATATTAATAACGGGTGCCTCTGATGGTTTGGGCTTTGCTCTAGCCGAACACTTTTTAGATAAGGGTGATACTGTTATAATTAATAGTCGAACATCTAGCAAAGTTAGTTCAATTAAAAAACAAATCGTCGCACGTAAGTTCAACGGCAAACATCTCGTAATTAAAGCAGATGTTAAGAGTAGAAAAGAAATTCAAGAATTATTTGTAACTGCATCCAAACAATTTGGACAAATCGAAGTTTTAATAAATTGTGCTGGTATTAATATTGATAAGCCTTTTTTACAGATGGATGATAATTCTTGGGATGAAGTGGTAAATACGCACTTAAAAGGAACCTTTATTAGTTCTCAAGAGTTTGCCAAACAGTATCAAGGCTGTTCAGGGCATATTATCACCCTAGGGGCTGGGTGTGGAATCCAAGGTAGGATAAAAGGTGCAAATTTTTGCAGTGCGAAAGGTGGAATTTTGGCTCTTACTAAATGTATGGCAAGAGAACTTGCCCCACGCATCGCGGTGAATTGCCTCACGCCAAGCGCAGTTGATACAGATGAAGTAATGAGTCGTTATAATCTAGACACGAGAAAAGGATTAGAAAAAGTTCTCTCTGGGATCCCAATGGATAGACTAGGAAAGCGGGAGGATGTAATTCAAATGACTGAAGCAATTCTTTCTTCCAAATTTACAACTGGTTCGAACTTTTTCGTAAACGGTGGAGAATTGATGCATTAATGAATAAGAATATTCTGACTGTTAGAAAGTATTCTTTTTTTAATCTTGAGGTAACGTTTGTGATTTAGTTTTATGGTTTGTTAGTCCCATAACGTGGTGGTTGTGAGTTTAAATTCCACCCCTTTAACCACTTTTTATTTCTAAAATAATATCGTAACACGGGGGCAACTCTCTGCGGCTGTGTCTTTCTTATGAAAAAATTTGATGAAGTCTGTGTTTACAAACTTTTTTATTCGTCAGACGAAAGTAATTTAACCGTTTAGGTTGATCCTTTGCTGTAAAATCCTATCATTGAATTTAATTTAAACGGCAAGAAGGTGTGGGTATGGCAAAAATTAATTGGGATGAAAGTGCTAATTTGGATAAATTAGCGGAACTTTCAATAAAGACTGGTGTTGCATTACAACCTGGCCAGGATCTTTTAATTTCAGCACCTTTGGAAGCGGCTCCTCTAGTCCGTCGACTGGCGATTCATGCTTATAAGGCGGGAGCAGGAATCGTTACGCCTTTATATACTGATCCTGAGGTCATCTTAGCGCGTTATAAAAACGCATCCGAAAGCTCTTTTGAAAAAACTACAGAATGGTTGTTTGATGGGATGGCTGCTGCATTTGACAACAACACCGCCCGCCTTGCTATCGTGGGGGAGGACCCTATGCTTTTGTCAGAGCAAGATTCAGAGAAAGTTAGTCGCGCAAACAAAGTTGCTTCTAAAGCGTCATCCCCTATTCGAGAGCGAATTACGCGTTTTGATGTTAATTGGAACATTATCGCTTGGCCCGGAATATTGTGGGCTAAACGTATTTTCCCGCAAATGAGCGACGATGACGCTCAAACGGCGCTAGCCAATGCTATTTTTAAAGCATCAAGGGTAACAGATTCAAATCCGATGGAAGCTTGGAAAATTCATAACAGCAATCTTCGCCAACGTACATCATGGCTAAATCAAAGGGACTTTTCTGCTCTCCATTTTTATGGTGAAGGAACAGATTTAATTGTTGGGCTAGCAGATGAACATGAATGGATGGGCGGAGCTTCGCTTGCTAGAAATGGCGTCATGTGTAATCCGAATATCCCTTCTGAAGAGGTTTTTACGACTCCTCACAACTTAAAGGTGAATGGCTACGTCCGGTCGACAAAACCTCTATCTTACCAAGGTACGTTAATCGAGGATATAGCTGTTACATTCAAAGACGGCGTTATTATCGAGGCCAGTGCGGCTAAAGGTGAGGAAGTATTTATTAAGCTTTTAGATACTGATGAAGGTGCTAGACGTCTCGGTGAAGTAGCCTTAGTGCCCCATGGATCACCTATTTCGCAAACTAATCTTCTTTTTTATAATACCTTGTTTGATGAAAACGCTGCATGCCATATTGCGCTCGGCCAATGTTATTCAAAATGCTTAAAAAACGGAGGTGAATTATCAAATGAAGAAATTCTTAAACGCGGCGGTAATAGTAGCATGATTCATGTTGATTGGATGATTGGGTCGAATTCAATGAACATCGATGGGCTCAATGAATCCCGAAATATCACCCCAGTGTTTAGAAATGGAGAGTGGGCGTAGAGGTAGAGAATTGTTATATTCAAGGATTATAAACTTCTTCAAAGTTTAAACATGGAGTTTATCAGTCTTTACACACTTGCTCCCGCCAAACTTAACATATGGCAATTTCTGAAAAATATCGTTAAACATTTCCTCTTGTCTGGACTTACATTTGTCTAAAGAGAATTTAGGGCCTTTAACGTCTTCTAATAAGACACATTGCCCGCTTAGAAAACCACAAACCATTATTTGAGCAATAAACATAAAATTTCCCCCCCCTTTTTTTTTATACGTTCCACTTTCCATTAGGTTCAGTGCTTAATTTTCGTTATGGCGATGCAAAAAATGCACCGCCTTAACTTTGAAGATTGTTTAAGAAGTGTAGTAAAAATATAAAAAGGTCTGCATTTTAAATCAAAATTAGCTTTATTTTAGGGAGTATTCTTAAAGTTGATAGAATTAATCAGTGGAGATAGATTTACTTCATCGATATTTGTTCCATTCCGTGTCTGTAGCAAATTATAAATTATTTTTGCGATATCCGCGGGTTCTATTGCGCTATTTTCCAATTTTCCCGGTTCAAAATTTAAACTTTCGAAAAACGGTGTTCTAACCAAACCAGGGTTCAAGAGACAAACCCGCACTCCGGAAGTTCCAACTTCGTCTCTAAGAGCCTGGCAAAAACCCCTCAAACCAAATTTAGCAGCCGAATAAAGCGTAGCTTTTTTCTTCCCAGCAAGGCTTGACTCGGAACCGATAAATAAAATATCCCCGTTTTTATATCGTTTCATGTGACTCACAAGAAAACGACACAGGACTATGTGTGAGATAAGATTCAAATTTATAAAGTTTTGTATTTGTTTTGTGGAAAAATTCTCAATCGACTTAAAATCGCCGAAACCCGCATTACCAATAAAAATATCAATATCTGAATGGTTTTTTAAAATATCTTTGGTCAATTCTGGAAGGTCATCTATTTTTGACAAATCAGCAGTAATGGGAAAATAAAGTTCGCTTTTATGAATAAACTTCTGATGTTGGCGCGCAATCCCTAGAACAGGAATGTTTTTCTCTAAAAACATTTCTGTTATTGCTTTGCCAATTCCACTTGAGCTTCCTGTGATTAAAACCTTTTTCATATCTCTAACAATGCTGATTTAATTTGAGCAGTGAAAGATTTTTATCTCAGGTAAATATGCCCGAAGTTTTTTTTGAATAAATGAATACATATCATTTTCTATTTCTTCGCTGTAGGATATTAAGTCTTTGTTTTCTTCCATTGGAAACGCAAACAGACCAGTTTCGCTGTGTAGGTTTGAAATTTTTTTGTACATTCTTTTTGGGAATCTTAATAACCCATAGCTGACAGAATGTATGTTACATAGATCAACTTGCTTCATTAAGTCAGATATAAGATCAGAATATTTTAGTTTCCAATCATGAGTGTAAATTAGTGGGTCAAGTCTCAATCCAATCGGCCATCCTTTTTCGGACAATTCTTTAATAGCTTTAATTCGGCGTCTAATGGAGGGGGCTTTGTTATCCAGCTTTTTAGCAATGCTGTCAGGAGATAAGCTAAAGGCAATTACGCAATTTTTTATAGGATTTCTCATCAATAGTGAACTTATTACAATGCTTTTTGTTCTTAATTCTACTTCTACCTCAGGAAAATTCTGAAAGAAATTTAACATGTAGCCTGAAAAGTGACTTATTTTGTCAAAAGCGAGTGAATCGCAGTCATAACCAGAATAATATGTCTGAGTTTCATTTTTATGGAGATGTATGGTTTCAGAAATTGCTTCAAAAAAATCCTCATAATTTACGAAAAGAACATAATTTGCAGAAGAGTACATCCCTTGTAAAAAACAATATCCACAGTCATATAAACAATTGTACATGTGAGAAAAATAAAAATTTTGATCAGAACCCATGCCAAATCCTGAGGGAGCTGGTAAGACAAAATTATCATGTTTTTTTGCTATAATAAGCGCAGGGTTTTTTTTCTGTATCCTAAAATTTTGAGTTCTTATATTAAAGATCTCTTGAAAGCGATCTATCGGAATCCAATTAGCGTCTGGAAGAGCTAACCTTATTTGATTTGTGGCTGAGTAGTTCGAAGCATCTTCTTCAAAGTAAACTGTATCTATCATAAAAAATTTCTACTATTCATATTTAAAGAGATATCTTTCTTTAAAAAATTTATTATTTCTTTTGCTTTCTTTGCGGAGAGATTGAGCTCTTTTAGACTTTTTTCTGGATGAATAAACTTCCATCTTTTGTAAAGCTGCCTAAATTTATGGCTATTAGTTTTAGAAAAATTTATTGAATTCTCCATTTCAAAAACTTCTTCAGGTAATGTTAATCGGTTCATTTCTATTTTTGACAATTTTTCAATTTCGGATAATAATCCCTTTAATATCAAGAGATTTACCTCGACAAGTTCTTCAACAGTTTTTCCAGTAATTTTTTTGGTAGAACTTTCAGGAGTATCAGATACAATTTTAAAAACAAATACTAATTCGTTGCAAGAAAATTTAGAGGCGATTTCGCAAAACCCACTCGCTTCCATGTCATAAAGTAACGGTTGCTCATAAATTTTCTCTGTCTTATTTAGAGTTAATAACGAGGCACCTGCAACTTTCTTAGAAAATCTAAAGCCGGGAAAAAATGTCCTATTTCTTTCTTGTGAGTAAACTTTTACTGCTTGAAAAAACTTACCAATTGGTTCCTTGTAATAACCCGCTATTCCCAAGTTGATCCAAGCAGCGTAACTTTCTATATCGAGTTGGGCTTTTAAATACGCCGTAGCCGCAGCGGATTTGATTGCACCAATCCCAGAGATAATTAAAGCGTGCCCTGCTTCTTTGCTAGCATAAATTTGAAACGACGAATGAGTCTCAACTTTTTTCATATTAAATAATCGTATAATTGAAATAGCCTCAGCTCGAAGCGCTATTACCCAGCATGTCCAATAAATATTTGAACTTTTTTTGTAAGATGCTTCAATAATATTTACCTCTCTATTTGACATTGATAAACATATTGCTTTTTTTTCATCTCTTCAAAGAATAAAATTTCGTTTCGCTTTTTTGCTCCGTTTTTCAAAATATCTAATTTAAATATTAATTCACGAAGTATTAGGGTTCGCTGATATTTCGATAGTTTTTCATCCTTTAAGAGTTTTTCCAGGCTGACAACTCTAAAACGGTCCATTCCCCAGTATTTTTTTGATAGCTGGTCAGAATGTCCGCCATTTTTGACTAAAAGTGGTTTATCAATATAGTGAAATTCTTTTCTTGCACTGCACCGTAGCCAGAAATCATAATCTTCACAAGCGAGTAATCCTTCATCAAAAAAGCCTATTTCCGAGAATACCGTTTTATGAATAAGTGACGAACTCGGTGATACACAACACATCTTAAGGCAATTTTCAAAAATATTTCCACCTTTCTTAAGATGTTTTTTATGAGGATTTAACCTAACTCCATTTCTCATCCATATTTCGTTGGTATGACTCACAATATTCTCAAAACCAATATCCCTTAATGATGATGTTTGTATCTCCAGTTTGTTGGGCTTCCATATATCGTCAGAATCTAACAGAGCGATAAATTCACCTCTTGATAATTTAATCCCTATGTTTCTCGCCGCGCTAACACCTCTATTATTAGTTCTTACATATCTAAATTTGTTTTTCTCATATCCCCAATTCGAAAATCCTAAGTCCTTAAGAATAGACCAAGTGTTATCTGTTGACCCGTCATCTACAACTATTATCTCAAAAGGTTCTAAACTTTGGAATTTTGCGGATAAAATGCAATTTCTTATAAACTGACTTCGATTAAATGTTGGAATAATGACAGAAACTTCCGGGGAATTTTTTTTTAATGTGTTCAGCAAATTGGTTTTTTCGCTCAACTCGAAACCTCTTCTTCCAATTTAATATCTAAAAAAAAATAATTCATTCCTACAACAAGAGAATAAAACAGTAAATACAACGGAAAATAGCTATCTAATCCCATTATTATTCTCGTAAAATGTGGAGCAAAAATAGCCACATAAGTTTGCGATCTTTTTAATGTCTTCTGTGTTAATTTGTTCTGTCTCCATCAAGACCGAGCTGTATATTTTTGCGTTTTTGAAATCCCCTTTTAAAAGATAAATGAAAGCTACAAGATTTTTTGTCGATTTATCTTTTAAACCTTGTTCAATAAAATCTTTGCCTACTATCAGAGCTTTTTCATAGCTTCTTTTATACATGTGCGCCGCAATGATCATTTGTTTGATTTCAGCATTTTTTGCGTTTGGCTCAAGGCGCAGCGCTAAATTCAAGTGTTTGATAGCCTTGTCAGGTTCGTTACACGTTATTAAAACATAGCCTAATTGTCTGTACCGATTGGAATTTTTCCCAGCCTCAACAAATTTTTCAAGGTGGTAGCCCGCTTTTTCGCAGTTTTCCTCAAAATTTAAAGCCGTTAATCCTGCCAAATTGTGTGCATAACCTGAATTTATAAGAAGTGATTTTTCAATCGAATCATATATTATTTCTTTGTCCGTAGCTTCGTTTTCGCTAAGGCCTCTTCGCAAACGAGCAAACGCATTCCAGCCAGGTATAAGGTATTTGTAAACATTGTCATTTGATAATTTGTTAGTTAAGTTACCGCCTAATTTTTCCGCTTTAATAAGGGTTTCCGGGGTTCTGGTTAACCAGTTTGACCGCCAATTCATAAAATCAAGAAAATCGGATGAGTTTGTAAATAGTATTCTATCTAATTCTGCATCTTCTCCCATTGTAATTTTAGTCATCGTTGATGCTAGCACTTCATCGCTGATCTGGTCTTGAATTTTCAGTACATCAGTTTCGTAAAAATCCGCAGTTTTAGACCATAATATTTTTGATGAAATTTTGTCTGTGAGTTCGGTAGTTACTCTCCATGAACCCCCACTTTTTTGGACTGTTCCAGTAACTCCATACGCTATATTTAGATTTTCGGATAGTTTTTCATCTATAATTCCATTTTTAAATAGTCTATTTCTTATCTCGTCCGAGGGTATGGTTACTTCCTCATAATTGCTAAGCTTTGATCTTACAGCTTGTGTTAATCCTTGAGCAAGATTTATGGTTTCTGGCTCTTGTGACAAATAACGGAAGTTTCCCACCACCATTTTTATTGCTTTGGAATCCAAAAATAATTCTTCTGGTTCAATAATTTCTTGTTGATTGAAATTTAGAAAAATAACACCCGCAAAGAATAAAGAGATACAGAAGGTGATAATATATAATTTTATATTTTTGATGTTTTTATTTTTTAGTTCTCTCTTTTGAGTAGTATCTAAAATTATGTCGTATACATGGAACTTATTCTGCTTAACCTCTTGTATCCCGTGGTCATTAAATTTAAGCGAAGTTTTTTTATTTACTAGGTCATAAACAGATTTAGATATACTTATTCCATTGGGTTGTGCTAATGCCTCTAATCTTGCTGCTATATTGACACCATCCCCGTAAAGATTATCACCTTCAATAACCACATCCCCCATATTAATACCAACTCGGAATTCCATCACATGAGGCATTTCTAATGATTTATTTCTTTTTTGTAATTGTTTTTGAAAAGCTGCTGCACACTCTACGGCAGAGACAGCACTATTAAATTCTGCGAGTATTGAATCCCCAGCGGTATTAAAAACACGACCGTTATAACTTTGCAATAATGTATCTAAAAGTTTTCGACATGCTCTAAGGTTCCTTATAGTCTGTGCTTCAAAATTTTCCATTGATTTGCTGTACCCAACCACATCAGTGGCTAGTATTACGGAAATCTTGCGGTTAATTTCTTCAGACACTTGTCGCCCATCAAAAAAGTTTAATCTTTTTTAAAAATCAATAATTAGTTTAGGTTTCATGAAAATCTAATTAAAACAATATATGTTTAATTAATATTTTAAAATTATGTGATTTTAGTCCTATTTTTATTTTTTGTATCTTTTTTCTCAGAAAATAATTAGCTCTTCTTATTCGAAATATGACGATTTTGGCAGTAGTTTAAAATAATCTTAACCCCCTCTCGAAAATGTTTTTACCTTATCAAATGAGAAATGGTCAGCGCTATCTTTTTTCGCGTAAAAGACCTCTTGAACGATACCTTCTTCATTAATTAATATGTCTGTTACTGCGATATCAAAATACCCTTTTATTGGCATTGGTATAAAGCCTTTGAATATTGCAGGAAAAATTTTATGAGATTTTAAAAGGAGTGTCATCAAAAGCTTTCCGATGGACCGCTCAACTTCATATTTTTTAAAATATTTAAAATGTTCGTCAGCTAAAATTGTAAAAGGCAGTTCTCCATGTTTATTCATGGTGCGTTTTAAATTATCTATTGGTGAATGGAAAACTCCCACATGAACAAAGTTATCCCCAAACTGTTCAGAATTTTTTTTGAATTCCATCAATCTTAGGTTACAGAAACTGCAACCCGCTACTCTGTAAAAAGTTAGAAGGACCCTTTTACCTTTAGTACCGGATAATTTGAAGATGTTACCACTCACTTCAGGAAGCTCTATTTCATCGAGCTTTTCTCCAGCTTTTATTTTCATTAATAGTTCCTTTTTTAATTGTAATTCTTATATTGCTCAATCGTAATTGTTATCCAAACAAAAGTCGAAATTTTTTTACTTTGTTAGCTCTCAAAACCCTCTTCTCTATTAATATTTCAGATATGAAATTTATTTGGTAGCGGTAACGATATTTTTTTGGTTTAGGATAATTAAATATTTTGCTTGGTTTCTTGGAATAAAATTTTTTGGGACATCAACTTTGGTCTTAAGAATCAATATTATTTAATGAGTTTTTCTCGTACCAAAACACAGTATTTTTATAATTAAATTATTTTCCGAGTATAAAAATAGTAATAAAATGTCCATAGTGGGAGCTTTTTATTCGAAAAAGTTACATTTCGTGTTGATTTGCGAATGAATAATGCTATGTCGAACGGGTTTACAGAGCTGACTGAAAGTCAGCCACACTATAAAGGGAGAAAAATATGTCGACAACTAATAGAAGAAATTTCCTAACATGCGCTGCAGTAGCAGGCGTATCAGCTACAGCTTTATCAACGCCAGCTATCGCTGGTTCACACTCTTTCAATCTAAAAATGCAAGCCGCTTGGGGTGGTGGAATTTTTCTTGAAAATGCCCAATCTTATGTGGATAGGGTCCACGCAATGGCCGGTGATTCTCTAAAAATAGATCTGTTAGCCGTTAACGCCGTAGTTAAAACTAGCCAGATGCAAGACGCGGTCCACAGGGGAGTGTTGGACGCGTGTCACTATGTGCCTGCATATTGGTATTCAAAATCTAAAGCAGCATCATTGTTCGGCACAGGACCGTGCTTTGGATGGTCGAGCCAAGAAGTTCTCGGGTGGTGTCACTATGGTGGGGGTATGGAATTACTGAATGAACTATTCGGTTCACTAGGATTAAACATCGTATCATTTTTTAATTCCGCTATGCCAGCTCAGCCAATGGGATGGTTTAAGGAAGAAATAAAAGATGCGTCTCAAATGGATGGTCTAAAATACCGAACCGTCGGATTAGCAGCTGACGTGTTAATGGAAATGGGGATGTCTGTTGTTCAATTGCCCGGTGGCGAAATTCAGCCTGCGATGAAATCAGGTTTGATAGATGCCGCTGAATTTAATAACCCGACTTCAGATAAAGATTTTGGTATGCAGGATGTTTCTAAGCATTATCATTTAGGATCATTCCACCAGTCACAGGAATTTTTTGAAATTTCTTTTAATAAGAAAAAATACGATTCATTGCCTGCTGAATTACAAGCCATTTTGAAGTATGCCTCTGAGGCGGAGAATTCAAACTTTTACTGGCATAACACAAAACGGTACTCCGAAGACTTAGGAAAGCTCAAAGATATGGGAGTTAACGTATACAGAACTCCAGACTCAGTCATGAAAGCGCAACTAGAAGCATGGGATGTTGTTGTTGATCGTATTATGGCGGAAGACGAATTCTTTGCAAAAGTGATTGCTTCGCAAAAAGCTTATGCGAAAGAGGTTATGGATTACCTCAATCTAAACCAGCCAGACTATAAAATGGCATACAATCACCATTTTGGTTAAAATTTATAAATGTTTGACCGGTTCAAATCCGGTCAAACATTTTTTTTTCGTTAACAAATGTTAACTTTTCTATATAGTTAACAATCGGAACAACGCAACGGTTGGAAAATTGTGACTTCTTTTGTTTATATAATTGAAAGTTTGAGCAACTGGGTTGGAAAAGCATTCGGTTGGTGCATTCTAATTCTAACGTTTTCTGTCTCTTATGAAGTTTTTGTTCGTTATGTTTTAAATTCCCCAACAGTATGGGCTTTTGACATGATGATCCAAATGTATGGAGCTTTATTTTTAATGGCTGGACCGTATGCCTTAGCTCAAGACAGTCATGTGAGGGGAGACGTGCTCTACAGATTATTTCCAGTGAAATGGCAAGCTTCCATCGATTTCATTCTCTATGTCATTTTCTTTTTTCCTGGAATGATTGCTTTGTTTTGGTATGGATGGGAAATTGCTTCTGATAGTTGGAGATACAAGGAAGTTAGTTGGAATTCCCCTGCCAGAATTCAAATTTACTTTTTCAAAACACTTATTCCTCTTGCAGGATTTTTGCTTATTCTTCAGGGGTTAGCGGAGCTTGTGCGTTGCTGGAGAGCCATGAGGTCAGGTGAATGGATGACGCGATTGAGCGACTCTAAAGAAACTGAGGACTTACTCACAAATCAAGATAACTAGTTTTAAATCAATCCTGATTAGGAAAAGAAATGACTGACCCACAAATCGCTATTTTTATGCTCTGCCTTTTTATAGTACTGGTGTTACTTGGTTTTCCAATTGCTTTCACTCTGATCGCTATGGGAGTAGGCTTTGGATATTATGCTTATTATCAAGGTGGTATAGAGACTTTTTCTGATATCTTTAACAACAACATTTTTTATTTGCTTAATCAAAACACATATTCAGTGATGGAGAACGACACGTTGGTAGCAATACCATTGTTTCTTTTCATGGGGTATGTCGTGGAAAGAGCGAATATAGTCAATCGCCTTTTTTATTCGCTGCAAATGGCCGCTAGAAACTTACCAGGTTCTATGGCAATTGCTGCTCTTTTAACATGTGCGGTGTTTTCTACCGCTTCGGGAATAGTGGGAGCGGTTGTTACTTTAATGGGCCTATTGGCTTTCCCTGCAATGGCAAGTGCAGGTTATAACAAACAATTTGCGTCAGGTGTTATCTGCGCAGGAGGTACTTTAGGAATATTAATCCCGCCATCTATAATGCTTATTGTTTACTCAGCCATAGCAGAGTTATCTCCCTTGAGATTATACGCTGCTGCAATGTTCCCTGGGCTTCTTTTAGCTGGCTTGTACATTGTTTATGTAATCGTGAGGGTTTCATTTCAGCCGGCCCTTGCTCCTAAACCGCGCGACGAAGATGTTCCGCCTGTGTCTAAAATATATTTTGACTTACTAGTCTCATTTGTTCCTCTGACAGCTCTTATAGCCGCAGTTCTTGGCTCTATATTGGGGGGACTAGCTACACCTGCAGAAGCTGCGGCAATGGGCGCTTTAGGGGGCTTGATCTTAGCCATATTATATAGGTCTCTTACTTGGCAAAAGGTGAAGGACTCTGTGTTTCTCACTGCTAAGGCTACAGCTATGGTTTGTTGGTTATTTGTTGGGTCATGGACTTTTGCTTCAGTTTTTTCATACTTGGGTGGTCATGACGTGATTGAACATTGGGTGCTTGGCATGAATCTTCAACCATGGCAATTTTTAGTTATGGTACAAATGATTATTTTTGTCCTAGGGTGGCCTTTGGAATGGTCTGAAATTTTGATTATTTTCGTTCCCATTTTTCTACCGATGCTTGACGCCTTCGGTGTCAACCCATATTTCTTCGCTATGCTTGTTGCTCTTAACCTTCAAACATCTTTTCTCACGCCTCCAATGGCCATGTCTGCGTATTATCTTAAAGGTGTGCTAAAAGATCAAATTGAATTGATTGAAATTTTTAAAGGTATATTGCCGTATCTTATCATTGTTATTTCAAGCATGGTCTTGCTTTATCAATTCCCGGGAATTGCTCTTTGGCTTCCTGACTATTTGTTTGGGCCTTATATAGATTAACGCATTGTGTAAAATAAATGTTTTTAAAAGCTTTTGAAATCGCCAGGGGTATTAAAGAGGGTTCCTTTACTGCATCCGAAGTTTTGAAAAAATGTTTTGATAAAATAGACGAGACCGATAGCGACATTTGTGCCTGGGTTTGTTTGGATACAGATGGGGCTATGGAACGAGCCAAAATTTTAGATAGCATTAGAAAGTCAGGGAAAGCTTTAGGGCCTCTGCATGGCGTTCCGGTTGGTATAAAAGATATTGTAGATACTGTGAATCTTCCAACAAGTTATGGTAGCGATATATTCGCAGACAGAAGGCCTGAATCACCAGCAAGGATTATAGAGCTATTAGAAAAAGCAGGCGCTATTATTGTTGGTAAGACAGTTACAACCGAATTTGCGTTTATGAAACCCTCTATTACAAAAAACCCTGTTAATATTAATTATAGTCCGGGCGGTTCCTCGTCTGGGTCAGCTTCTGCGGTTGCAGCTGGAAATCTTCCAATCGCTATAGGGAGTCAAACAAATGGGTCTGTGATAAGACCCGCCTCCTTTTGTGGTGTATATGCTATTAAGCCTAGTAGTGGCATTATTCCAAAGTTTGGTGTTTTAGAAACATCAAATATTTTGGATCAAATGGGAATTTTTGCTAATTGTTTGGAAGACTTGGCTTTGGCTTGTGATGCGCTTTCGGATTATGATAGCAGAGACCCTAACAGCCGACCGTTCCCAAGTCCAGTTCTGTCTATAGCGCTGTCAAAGGCTCCTCCTGTGGAACCAAAATTAGTATGGTTAGATCTTGACTATCTAGTAAATTTAGATGGGGCTGTTAGGACAGGTTTTGATCAAATTAAAGATATTTTAGGAAACAGAATAGAAAATATTGATGCTCGAGAAGCTACAAAAAAGCTTGTGGCGGCACATAAAACTATTTATGAGTATCAACTTTTGGAAAACCTCGGTCCAATTAATAATCAAAACCCGAGTAAAATGAATAACCTAATATTGGAAGCATTGAGTAGGGCAAAATCGATTACTTATAATGATTTCAAATTAGCCTTAGAAATACGAGCTGAAGCACTTAGTTTTTTTGAGTCGTTGTTTTTAGATTATGATGCTATATTAACACCATCTGCGATATCCGAGGCGCCTCTGTTAGACGAAAATAGTACCGGTAACCCAATATGTTGCACTATATGGACGCTTTGTGGGTTGCCGTGTTTTAATATTCCCCTGCTATCCGGAGAAAATAGTTTGCCGGTCGGAGTACAACTAGTAGGAAAATTTGAGGAAGATGATCGCTTAATTAGGACAGCAAATTGGCTACAAAACTTTTTAACTGAAAAAGTTGCTGACCTTAATCTTTTGAAGTGAATAATTTTTGTAGTTAAAAAGGATATAAAAAATGTCTAAAACTAGCCGATTAATCGTAGCCATAATTGCAAACGGCTTGTTCTTGCTATTTATCTTTGGACTTGCACAAAGCATTTCATCCGGTTTTGCTGGTTTTTGGGGGGGGCTACCATTTTGGATTATAAGTTTAGTTGTAGCAATATTTGCGTTGTATGACGTATTTGACGAGATAACAAAAAAGTGAAGTAAAAATGGTATGTCAAAAAAACCGCGTCTTTGGATAAGTAGATTTCTCTCAAGTTCTACAATGAATAAGGCAAAAGAAAGCTATGAAGTTTATCTGCCGGAAATAGATAAACCAGCCTCAAAAGAAGAAATGATTAGACTCAGTTCTGAGGTTGACGCGTTTCTTATATGTCATTCTGAAATTATTGATTCAGATTTAGCTCAGCAATTAAAACCTAGGCTAAAAATAATAGCCAACCATTCTGTTGGTGTTGATCACTGTAATTTGGAAGCACTTAATTCTAAGGGGATAGTCGTTACTAATACTCCTGATGTTTTGTCTGACGCTACAGCAGAAATATCAATGTTATTGCTTCTTGGAGCGGCAAGACGAGCTGTAGAGGCACAAAAAATTGTTAGAGAGGGACGATGGGATTCTTGGTCACCAAGCTTTATGGTAGGAAAACAGGTAACCAGTCAGCGTCTTGGTATAATAGGAATGGGAAGAGTTGGTCAAGCCATGGCTCGCAACGCTAGAGGCTTTAACATGCAGATACATTATCATAATAGAAAACGACTTCCGCAGGAACAGGAATGCGAGGCTGTATACCACAGAGAGATAGAAGAATTATTTAAAGTATCTGATTTTTTATCTTTGCATTGCCCTGCTACAAAAATGACACGAGATTTGATTAATGAGAAGACGATTGATTTGATGCCAGATGACGCTGTCATTGTAAATGCTGCAAGAGGCACGTTAATAGACGAAGAAGCTTTGATTAGCGCTTTAATCTCTGGTAAAATTAGTGGTGCTGGACTAGATTGCTTTGTAAAAGAACCGGGGGGAAATCCAAAATTTTCTAAGCTAAAGAATGTATTTATGTTGCCCCACATTGGCAGTGCGACAGCAAAAACAAGAGATGCTATGGGTTTCAGAGCTCTTGAAAACCTAGATGCATTTTTTTCTGGTCAAAACCCAGTTGATCAGATTTTTTAAAACTTTTTAGCTTAAAACCAACGGTCAGTTTGAGCTTGATTTCAAAGAAGTTAGCCAAACACCTGGTATAATCAATAAGCATCCCATGAAATGAAACCATTGAAGAGTCTCTCCAAGAAAAAATATAGCAAAAATAGCAACATAAATTGGAGATAGATAAAGTACCATTCCAGCTTTGGAAGCACCTAAAATTTCAATAATTTTTGAGTAGCTGATGTAAGCTGCGAAGCTCGAGATAAAAATCAATATAAAAAGACCGCTGAACATTTCTGAACTTAAAGTAAAGTTTCGGTTCCATAAATAAAATTCCATTATTGAAAATGGCAAATGCCACAATACTCCCGCCGCTGACATAAATCCTATGCGAATAATGTTTGGAATTTTTGTTTCAAAGTATCTAAGCCCAAGAGAGTATAAGGCAAAAGATAATGTTGCAGAACATATCCATAAATCACCCTGATTAAACTGGACCAATAAAAAAAACGCTAAATCACCCCTCACTAAAATGATAAGAACGCCAAAAATACCCATAGAAAAACCCAAGAATTGAATTAAACTAATTTTCTCATTTAGAAAAAAATAAGAAATCAATAATATGAGTAAAGGGGAAGAAGCATAAATCAATCCAATGTTTGTTGCAGAGGTATGCTCTCCCGCAAGATATACTGGTCCACCGCAAAGCCCCATACCAAAACCGCCAAGAATTGTAAGATGCTTCCACTCAGAAATGATGACCGGGATATTTTTTTTAATCCAAGGCCACGAAAATGCAAATATTATAAATGATACGAAAAACCATCGCATTAATGCCATCGTCATAGGGGGTAGTATGTCCACCATTGCACGAGCCATAATCATGTTCGACGCAAAAAAACCTGGACAAATAGCAAATAAGCTCCAGGCAATTTTCTTGGGGTCTACCTTAGATAAAATATAAGTAAAATTCATAAGGAGTTCTTAATTTAATCTTTTAACTTACAATATAGTGGTTGCTTCATATGTTTGTTTTTTTATAACTGT
>CABXZZ010000015.1 GCA_902516825.1 uncultured SAR116 cluster alpha proteobacterium | reverse complement strand
AAGCTATATCTTCAATATCATTCTCGATGGCGTCGGCAATTTTTAAAAGTGTTTTAGCTCGCTCCCTGGGTACTACTAAAGCCCAGTTGGAAAATGCACGTGAAGCTGCCTCAACAGCATTGTTCACATCATATTTATTTCCACGAGGTACGGTTGCAAAGTTCTCTTTTGTAGAAGGACATTCAATCTCAATTTCCGCTGATTCCACGCTATCAACTAGCTGTCCATCAATAATCATCTTATATTTTTTCATGAAATAATTATTTTCCTATTTCGGTCTTTTTATTTCGCCAGTGTACTCAGCAGAAAGTTCAATATTCAAAAGCATTCTATCCGATGCACCCACACTTGTGTTGAGCCATTTTTAAGAATTCTGTAATCACTGTAAATTTAAATTCTGCTAATATACAAATTTTTCGTTTTCAACAATAATTAAGATTAATCCTTAAAACAACCAGTATATGGTTTATAATAAATGATTAGAGAAGAAACACATAAAAATCATCATATAAGATGAACACAGAACCTTGATTAAGTTGAGTAGAAAACAACCCAAATGTAAATTTAGATTCATAGGTTGCTCAGCCTATCGGTCAATAAATTAAAAAAACCTTCTACATCCACGTCGCCAATGAATGTAGCATTTGGTTTTCGACCAGACACACCCCACCAGTCTGCTACTGTCATACCCAAAGTTAATTGAGAGTTAGTCTCGACTTCGACGTTGATATAGCGCCCTGAAAATAAATTAGGTTTTAAAAGATAAGCAATCACACATGGATCATGCAAAGGGGCTGCGTCTGTTCCATACTTTTGTCTATCAAATCTCTCGGAAAATTCAAGCATTTCTGTTACCATTTCTCCCACCTGCGTGCCCAAATTTCTAAATCTCTCGTTTTGTTTTTTAGTTACCAGAACCTTATGGGTAACATCCAAAGGTAGAATAGTTTTTTTAACAGAAGATTTTAATACGATTTGAGCAGCTTCGGGATCGACAAAAATATTAAATTCAGAGGCGGGGGTAATATTACCTACCTCAAAATAGGCGCCTCCCATGAGCACTATCTCTTTTACTCTGGACAAAATCTCAGGTGCTTTTTTGAAAGCACTTGCGATATTTGTTAATGGGCCTAAACAGCATAAAGTTATAGTTTCTGGTTTATGCGACTTGAGAGTGTCAATTATAAAGTCTACGCCATGCTTATTTTGCAATGGCATTTTTGGTTCAAAAAGTTTAGGACCATCCAAGCCAGTTTTGCCGTGCACATGTTCTGCCGTGATCAAAGGTCGATTCATTGGAGTGTTACATCCGGCAAAAACCAATAAGTCAGGCCTATCAGCTAATTCACAAATAATCCTTGCATTTTTGCTAGTTAATTTCAATGGCACGTTACCCGCTACAGCAGTAATCCCTAAAACATTTATTTCCTTTGGACTAGCTAGCGCGAGTAATATTGCTATGGCGTCATCCTGACCCGGATCTGTATCAATTATTATATTTTTTTGACCGATCAACGTGAAACCCTTCTAACTAAGCCTAAAAAGTCAAAACGATGGTGTTTTGTAGCCACGGAGACAAACCACAATGATGCCGTTACTGTAATCTTGATTATGCATAAATTACTTAAATTATCTGTTGCAATACCCATGATAGATTAGCCAAAATCACCCGTTGCTATTTTTGCTTTAAACTCAGCATAAATTTTCCTACCCGATAACTCGAGCTTTGACAATTTTTCATTTAAATCTGCAGAATTCATTTTACCATTCTGCTTCATAATATCGCCTTCGATAATGACTGTATCAACATTGCCTGGATGGCCATAACATACAACGGAATGAAGCGGATTAAAGCTGTTTTTCAAATTCAAATCAGAGTTCCTAAGGAATATAATATCTGCTTTTTTTCCAATCTCTAATGTGCCCGTTTTATTATTTAGCCTGAAGTCTTTAGCACCATTTATTGTTGCCCATTTAAATGCGTCTGACGTTTTTATTGGAATTGGATGGGGCCTTTGACCAGTTTTAGCCTGTTCTTTCTGACTCAGAAAATGTCGCTCTAACTGCATCGTTGTTCTTGTGATAGCAAACATATCTGGGGAATAGGCACTTTCAATGTCAGAGCCGATTGAAAAAGAATGGTTTTTCTTTAATAACCTAGCTGATAAAGGGTTTCCATATGACATCTGCAATTCAACTTCTGCTGTAATGGTAAATGTAGCTCCATCATTAATGAGAATATCTAAATCCTTATCTAACAACTCATTTCCATGAACAATATTGATATGTTCACCAAGAAACCCTGCCTTAGAGGCCATCTCATAAGCCTGCTCACCAGCCATCCGTAAACCAGAATGATGCATACTGGTAACCAAATCCATATCCTTTGCTAGCTTAAAGTCCTGTAAACATACTTCATTAACAGCCATTTGTGGGCCTAAAATGGCTAATCCCATCGTCACTTTTTTATCAGAACCTGACATTCTCCCATTACGAAGTCTTACCACCTCATTGACTGGCATTGGCACCTCAGAAAAATGTGGCTGACCAGGTATGGGTTCAGGCTTCGGTGTTCCATGCAAAAAAACAGCGCGAATGCCAGATTGCTCAAGCCCGTCGATAGCAGCATCCGAGTGGTCTGGCGTACGATTACAATGATGCCAGTCAACCAAAGTTGTAACCCCATTATTTATCTGATTAAGAGCGCCTACTAAATTGGCAATATAGATGTCTTCAGGTTGAAAAAATGTAGCTAGACCAGCATGCATTGCCCTGAAATAATCTGTTGCCGTCCAATCCCCCGCTAATCCTCTCAAGCCAGTTTGCCAAGTATGGATATGCGCGTTGACAAATCCAGGCATGACTAACATATCTGTGGCGTCGATTTCTTTATACTGGTTGATATTTGTAATAGAGGGTGCAATCGAAGCAATGATTCCATCTTGCACTAAAATATCCGGTTTCTGGTTATTATGTTGTCCAGGATTGCCAGATATAATTAGCGCATTTTTGATGAGTAAATTACCTGCCATGATTACTTCTTTTGGTTCAAATTATTTCGATATATGCAATTCAACAATAATAAACCGATTAAAGCTAAAAAGAAATTTTAAACTTTATTCGAAAAATTGGCTGACAAACAAATCTCTAAGTTGGCATGAAAAGCTGGGAGCGGTGAGCTGAAATTTAAGTTTTAATTGGTGTAGGTTAGAGAAGTCATTGGACCTTTGACCAAAGATTAAGGAGCGTCGATAGATGAATAGCTTCGTTAGGGTGTGGTTTTGTTTAAAACACAGAATTTACATTTCTTTGAACTATAAGGCTTTGTGCTCTCTATGAAATTAAACAAGATTTGTGGAATAGACTGTCTAATTTAAGATTGACCAAATAGACAACCCAACTACCGCTACAAGGCTGATAGCCATAAAAATATTTACATTTTTCTGTATATGCTCAGGTAATTGTAATTGATTTATCCTAATGCCTATGAATAGCCAAAAAGAATGAAGAAGAAACCAAATTACGTTAGTTATTACAAATTTTAGACTAGTTTCAACTGCGAAATTCTGAGGATAAAACGCAAAACCACTAAGAATCGTCATATTAACAGCATATACTTTTGGGTTTATAAGCTGAAAAGTTAATCCAGTTAATAAGCCAGGTTTAGAAATATTTATGAATGATATCTTGGTTCCCGCGAAAGCAATTCTAATAGCTAGATAACCAAGGTACGATGCGGAAACAAACAACAGCAATGTGCGGACTGTTGGATTTGCCAACATTATTGCAGAAAGGCCAAAAATAGCTGCTAGAAAGGCAATATTATACCCCAGAAATAATCCAATTAAATATTTAAATCCCTGACGCCAACCAAACGCTGCACCAACTCCAGCGAGCGATAAAACACCGGGCCCAGGCGTCAAAATTAATAAAAAAATAGCTAAAACAAACGAAATCATTTGTAAAATCCGTTCCAAGAGCAAACTTCATCTAACCACTCTTTACCCCCATTAAAAGACACAATGCCATCAATAATTTTTTCGAGGTATTTTCTCCGCAGGCTACCAAATTCGCTTTTAGTCGCAATATACACCAAGGAAACTAGGTTTTCATTACCTAAAGAAACAACAAAAAAATTTTAGTGTAAAGGTTAGAGAAGACAGCTTCATATATATCTAACTCGTCCTCTTCTGATTTGCTTGTTTGCCATAATACGCCCCTCACAACTAACCCAGAAGCCAGAATGAGGGTCGCTTCTGTACTTGAGTTAATAACAAACTTAGAATTCTGAACATAAGCTACGGCTGCCAGTAATGCATCATCGCATCTAAACGCCATTTGCTCTTGTTTATATTAGAACCATAAGCAAAATAAAATCTGGCGTCTCTTTCCATTTTTTTTAGCCAGTAATTGTCAATTTTATCTTTATTTGTTTTCATTACAAAAGTCTTATTATGCTTAAGATTTTTCATCGAACGTTAATATTGTTATAATTCTTGATTATGCCTGTTAGAAGCGTCTTTTCTTTGAAAATACAGATGAACATTAGGTTGAATAACCTACTAGATAAAAGTGTAATTAGTCGATTATTCTGAAGATAAGACTTAATATTAGTCTTAATCTTATCTGTATTTTCAAAAATAGGCTAAAGAGGTATTATTGCTTTGGTTATTCTAAAAAATAATTGAATTAGGAGGAACTTTTGTTGCTTGTTTTCGATGCCTACGGGACACTATTAGATGTAGATGCAGCGGCTAGACAAGCAGCAACTGAACCTGGCATGGAGTCCCTGCAAAAGAATTGGCTAACAATATCACAGGGTTGGCGAGACAGACAGCTAAGATATAGCTGGCTGTGCTCAATGATGGGCAAGTATGATGACTTTTGGCAGCTAACAACCCTCGCTCTTGACGCAACACTTGAGGAACACGGACTTTCATCAGACCAAAAGATAAGAGAGAGGCTTTTGTCGCTTTATATTGAGCTAAAAGCTTATGAGGAAGTTCCTAAAGTGCTTACTAATCTAAAGGCTTCCGGTCACAAACTTGCAGTGCTTTCAAATGCCTCCCCTAGAATGCTGAAGACAGCAATTAAAGCTTCTGGCATCGCAAAGTATTTTATTGAATTGCTTAGCGTTGATGTCTTAAAATGCTATAAGCCTACCCTTTCTGTTTACCGACTAGTTACTGAAAAGTTCAACTGTGCTCCAATCGATGTGACCTTCTTTTCTTCAAATAACTGGGATGTGGCTGGTGCCAGCGTATTTGGTTTTAGAACTATTTGGATTAATCGAGTGGGCGTCAGCTGGGAGAAGCTTCCAGGAAAACCGGACCATATTGTTAAATCGATTTCAGAAGCGTCCAACCTTATTGGCATTGGGATTAAATAGCGTTGGATAGAGGATGTTAAACATCGTAATAGCGGGTTCTATTATCAAAGTTCAAACAGGTCAGTTCTCACCGATAGGCAGGTTCAACCTGGCAGGATTGCTAAGGCAGCCTGCTCTGACCTCTGAAGTGTCCAGAGTTCGAGATATCGACCTTTTTGCTTCAGCAATTCGTTATGCGTGCCGGTTTCCACTACTGTACCCTTTTCAAGTACTAGGATCCTGTCTGCCTTCTGCACAGTAGACAGGCGATGAGCAATCGTAATCACGGTCCTACCTTGCCCGGCGCGTTCAAGCGCTTCCTGAATTTCACGCTCCGTCTCGCTGTCAAGTGCGCTGGTAGCCTCATCAAGCAAAAGGATCGGCGGATCCTTCAACAGCGTCCTTGCGATCCCAACCCGCTGCTTCTCGCCGCCAAACAGTTTCAGTCCGCGCTCGCCGACGTATGTCTCATAGGTGTCGGGCAACGACATGATAAAATCATGGATCTGTGAATTCTTTGCAGCCTTGATGACCTCTTCGCGGGTGGCATGCTCGCGCCCATAGGCGATGTTGTAATAAATGGTGTCATTGAACAGGACTGTGTCCTGCGGAACCACACCAATGAACTGATGCAGGCTGTTCTGAGTAACATCCCGCACATCCTGCCCATCAATAAAGATCGTACCCCCGGTAACGTCATAAAATCGGAAGAGAAGCCGGCCGATTGTCGACTTGCCTGACCCTGATGGGCCTACGATGGCGATGGTCTGGCCAGCAGGGATATTAATGCTTAGATCCTCGAGGATTGGCCGCTTCTGATCATATGAAAAACTGACCCTTTCAAACTTCACACTGCCCCGAGCTATTTGTAGCTGCGATGCCTTAAGGCTATCCTGAACCTCCGTCATTTCATCCAGCAGGTCGAACATCTGCCGCATGTCTACCAGCGCCTGCCTAATTTCACGATAAACCGTGCCAAGGAAGTTTAACGGCATGGTGATCTGGATCATATAAGCGTTCACAAGAACAAAATCGCCGATGGATA
Organism: uncultured SAR116 cluster alpha proteobacterium; assembly: GCA_902516825.1. Classification (GTDB taxonomy): domain Bacteria; phylum Pseudomonadota; class Alphaproteobacteria; order Puniceispirillales; family Puniceispirillaceae; genus UBA5951. The sequence continues at coordinate 22,237 of CABXZZ010000015.1, read as the reverse complement.
GTTCGCCTGCCTGAACTCCAATGGCGGCAAGCAACATCACGAGTACAAGCCCAGTGGTGATCAGGACAGCCTGACCAAAATTCAGTAAAGTAAGCGTGTAGCTTGTTTTGAGAGCCGCCGCCTCGTATCCAGCCATGGCCTCGTCATAGCGAGCGGCCTCACGACCCGTCGCACCAAAATATTTCACAGTTTCAAAATTTAGTAGACTGTCGATCGCCTTCTGGTTAGCGTCCGTATCCTGTTCGTTCATTTTGCGGCGCAGCTTTACGCGCCACTCCGTGATTACAAACGTGAACCAGACATAGACAGAGATTGTAGCAAGGATTATGCCGATGTATCGCCAATCTTGAAGTTTCCAGAAGATAGCAGCGCCGATCAGAACCAGTTCAAGGATCAAAGGTCCAATCGAAAACACCAGATAACGAAGAAGGAATTCGACGCCTTTTACCCCACGCTCGATGATTCGGCTAAGGCCACCAGTCTTGCGAGTTATATGGAAGCGCATTGACAGCCGGTGTATGTGTTGGAATGTCTCTAGCGCCAGGCGGCGCAGAGCGCGCTGGGCAACCTTGGCGAAAAGGGCGTCGCGAATTTGTTGAAATCCGTTTGTGGCCATGCGCGCCATGCCATAGGCGATTGTTAGACCGATGGCGCCAAGCGCGAACTCTGGTAATCCACCACCCGCCAGGTCATCGACAGCCCATGCCTGAAGAATGGGCGAGAGGATCGCGACACATTTCGCCGCAACTAGCGCCACTAAGGCTAGCACCACGCGGGTCCGGAGATCAAAATTTTTCACAGGCCAGATGAACGGCAAAATTCGCTTCACCGTGCGCCATGCGGCCCTGCCTTCAGATTGCAACGATGAATGCTTAGGGTTGACGGACACTAGTGTTAGACCACCGTTTTATAATCAGAATGTAACTTCTACACTACCTTGGAAATGGTCCCTGCCGCCCAGGAATTCAAGTTTTAGTAGATTATAAAAATTCAGCAGAGTCTAAAAACCACCCCAGCCTTCTTCAGTCTTGAACATCAGAGTCTCCGAATTACTTTTTATATGAGACTAAAAACAGTCATTCCTCCGTCAATTTGTATTAAAACAAAAAATACCAGATTTGAAATAGAGAAACGGAGGTGGGTAAGCCAGTTACCCAAAGATTTGAAGAAACATTTGGAGACTACGTTAACAACAGTTTCTATTTCATATTAAATCTATCAAAAGCGATGAAAATATTAAGAGTTATCAATTAAGTGTATTTAGAAATATACTGTAACTTGGAATCCTGTAGCGCAGAGCTAAATAAAACTTAGAATAGAGAGTTTCCCAATATACTGCAGTGATGAACGAAGAAATAAAAGAAACGCAAGACATAATCCAAGTCTATATGCACCTCACTAAAAAGGTGCTTCCATTTTTAGCTAAAAAGAAAAGCCCTGATTGGCCAGTGTATGAAGACCACTGTTTTCAGCGGATTGTATTAGATACAATATGTGGGAGTGTTTGGTATGAGCATCTGAAACGCCCTGCATACGAAAACCTTACAAATGAACAAGCAAAACTTGCGGTAGACCTTTGCGAAGGTATTGTAAATGGCAAGGCAAACTTAATCCAACTAAATCAGCAATCATTAAGTTGGCGTGGGAAGCTATAAGCGGGAGACTAAAATTATACTTGATCATACATTTATATTCATATTATGTATAATTATGAAAATTAAGCGAAGAATATCAAACCCCCTCGAAAGAAGACGCGTAAATCTGGGATATAGTCAACAAGATATGTCTAGCCTTCTTGGTATTACTCAATCTCAATATTCAAGAATTGAGAAAGGTGAGACAGACCCAAATAAACATCTGAAAAAATTATCAGAGATTTTTAATTGCGAACCTAATGAAGTCTTTCAAGGTGAAATATTAAAACAGATTGAAAATGATTTTTTATGTGACCAAACAAATAATTTTCAAAGAATATTCCATGAAAGAAAAGAGGGATACGTCCACTTAAAGATAGAGGGTTGGTTCACCAAAAAACAAATAATTGAAAATTACAAGATGTTACTAAATGAATTAGATGAATGGAGAGTGAACAAAGACGGAATTAGATGGAAGTATAAATAATCTGGTGACCCTTTATACACCATTGTCTAAAGTCTCTTACCTTCCCAAAACATTAATTTAAGGAATCCTCAGGCTTAAACCTTAAAACGTGGGCCTTTGATTATGTAAAGCGGTGCCTTTACGAGTTTTTGCACCGCAACTCTGGCCCGGCCAATTTTGTCCAAATAGCCATTCTATTCCTATCGTAACGCTATTTTTTGTAAGCATTAAATATACCCGTATAAACAGTATTATTATACCACCATAGTAGTCTTGTTAAGGTTTTTGCTAGTTACATAAATTACTATTATGTACCTTATCGAGTGGCAGCAGGCTGTTGCAAGAACATCCTATGCTCCCACCCCGGTCCGTGTTTGTTTGAACGTTTTAATTAGTTCTTTTATTTTTTATTACCATATAATTTTTGGAGATTCGGATAAGAGGCTAAAGATATACGAATAAATTCTTCAATTTTTTTAAGGTCGGAATCTTCAATTTTTATATCTTTCCCTTGAATAAAATTCGTTCTTTCTGGTTTTAAAAATACTTTTGGACTTGAAATTTTTAGGAATTCGAAAACATTTTTGATAGTCGAGGAATAATCATGACTTAAATTTTCATATGAAATACAGATTATATTTTTATGTTTAATAGCAGCATCCTGCCAACTTGACACGTTTTCTGCCCACCTAACGAAATGGTTTTCAACGTTGTTATATTGATATCTTGTCAATTGACCCTCTGGAGATGATTTCAAAAAACTATATACAGAATCTGTCTTAAGTCCTTCGTGCCATGGCCATTTGTGCAAAAATTTATAAAAAGAGATTAATGTATCTAAAGGATTTCTGTAAATATAAACAAAATTTAAACTATCTTTTTTAAAGATATTTTCAAAAAAACTGGCTGAATGGTGTGCCTTAATAATACTTTTTAAATACACTTTATCACGATTTACTTTCAAATTTTCGAGTTTATTGAAAAAATTTTCAATACTTTCATGGCTATAAAAATTAACTATATCCCCAATTGGATGTAGGTCAAAATTTAGTATTGGCATATTTGTATACTTAGAATTTTCGTTGATGCTGTTTATTAGAAAATGAGTACCACTTCGCTCATGTGAGGCAACAATGAGTGGTTTTAAATAGCTACTATCTACGCCTATGCTGAAAGAAGGTTTTTCGATTTTCAAATTCATTTGTTTCACTGTATTAAATTTAACCCTCTAAGTATATCAATCAGGAAACTATCTGAATAAACCCTTGGTTTTCTATGAAATAAATACAAAAAATTAAAGTAGTAGAATAGCCGAAAATATTAAGTATTGCTAAAAAGGAGCAGTCTTCACAAGACCAGCCAATACGTCTCCATGTACATTCGCAAGCCAATCTTTTTTCAAGTTAGAATACTGCAAGGTGAGCACTGTTTAAGATAATTCCCAAAAATATAAAATTTTTTATATTAATTACGATTATAAATAACAATAGGATGACTAGGGTTCATCAGGAATAACCCAAGTGAGATTTTTTTTAGGACAAAACTTGTGTCAAAACACGTCCATGCTCGCAATTAGGATGATTTCCCCGACACCGCGGATCATATTAGCAATTTTTTATATCAATAGAGCGTTAGCTTAATCCTTAACGTATCAACAATATTTGTACCGCAACTTTAGCTACTTAGTAAATTGCTTCAGTTTTGACGAGCAAACAGGACTGCAGGTGTCTATAGGTCTGTAGAATTAAGGTTAACGGATTATGAGTTTCCGGAACCTCGGTCTCAAATTACCATAGCTGATCATTCAAATTCAGAAAACTCTAACAGGGATTTTCACCATTAAGTTGAAGCAGGCAAATTTATGCATCACCGTTATGCAATTTTAACCCTTTATGTAACAAAAACAAACCGAATAATTTTTTACCATCTGTGAACAGGTAAGCCATAATTTTGCAAACGGTTGGCTTCTCTTATGAAAACTATTCTTTTTTAGCAATGATTTATATTTATGCCTCAACACATAAAACAAATTGCAGAAAAAGCCAGGCTTTTAGTTAAAAATGGGCAACTCAAGAATGCACTTAAGTTCTTGACTAAGATTTTACACAATAATCCCCATCATGAATTATTTTTTATTCGTGCAAATATACTAAAATCACTTAGTCTGCCCAAGAAAGCCTTAGAAGACTATAGTAGCGCTTTATTTATTAATCCACGTGCTTCCTATATATATGTAAATAGAGGAATTTTGTTCAGTGAATTAAATCAAACCACAAATGCACTAAAAGATTACGAACTCGCTATTTCAACAAATCCAAAAGACCATTTGGCTTATTTTAATCGAGGTAAATGTTTCCAAAAATTAAAAAAACATAATGAAGCCATACAAAGTTTTGCTAAAGTGATTGAAATAAGCCCTAATTTGGCAGCCGCCCATATGGAAAAAGGAGTTTCCCACTTTAAATCCGTGGAAAATGATCCAGCTATCTTCCATTTTAACGAAGCGATTAAGTTGAATTTAAATTATTATGAAGCTTATCTCAATAGAAGCTTAGTTTTTACAAAAAAAGAACAATTTAACGAAGCAATTAACGACTTAAAAATAGCAATAACTATAAACTCTGAAGAGGCGAAAGGTTTTTATAACTTAGCCCTCAATCAAACCCAACTCGGTGATTATATCTCTGCTAAAAATAACTATGAAATAGCAATTTTAAAAAATAACGAATTCGCTAACGCTCATGCCAATCTTTCCTTGATTTACCTTACATTAAGTGAATATGAAAAAGGCTTTTACAAATATGAGTGGAAGTGGAAGACAAAAACACAAAGAGGCCAAAAACTTTACCAGTCCAATTCAAAACCCTTATTGACCCGAAATAAACCTCTTATTGGAAAATCAGTTTTAATTTATTCAGATGAAGGTCTCGGTGATGCAATACAATTTTCTCGCTTTATAAATCTAATAGTTCATGAAAAAGCCAGAGTTGTACTAATAATGCAAGAACCGTTAATTTCACTCTTTAGATCCTCAAATCTTAAATGCGAAATCATAGGAAAGAGCTCGAAGATCCCATATCACGATTATTATGCTCCGATGTCTTCTTTGCCAAACATTCTAAAAATTAATGAAACAAAAATTCCTGATCCAGTAAAGTTTAGGATAAACTCACTTCGTAAAAACTCAGCTCTAGATTTAATGGTAAAGCGACGGAATAAGCCATTTATTGGGATTGTTTGGAGGGGTAACCCAGATCATACCAATGATAAAAACAGAAGTATTGATTTAGATCTATTTCTAAAATTTTTAGACCAAGATTATCAATATATAAGTCTCCAAAATACATTGACTAAACAAGAAAGTGTAATGATTTCCAGTCAGCCAGGCATATTGGATTCATCGCACTCTTTATTAGATATGGAGCAAACAGCAAGTTTATGCAACCAGCTAGATTTAATTATCACTGTTGATACAAGCATTGCGCACCTATGTGGGAGTTTAAAAAAACCCACCTGGGTTTTGATTCCTTTTGTACCAGACTGGAGATGGCAGTTAAAACGCACGGACTCACCATGGTATGCTTCAATTAAACTTTTTAGACAAAAAGAAAAACAAAATTGGAGCGATGTTTTTGATACTGTAAATAATAATTTAAAATCATTGTTCCCGAAATAACTTAGATAATAATGATGAAGAGGTTGAACAACCATCAGCACTATCAATCCTAAGTGGTCCATGGCACATTGAACCTGCCCCTCTATCTTAAAAATCAAAGCTGATTATCAAACTGGTTTAGTAACCCTCAAACGAAAATACACCAGACTTAGAGACTACTGTTTCTAATAAATTTGCTTGCGAGAGCTGGATTTTAACCTGCGACCTCCAGGTTATGAGTGAGGTGGTATTTATGTTTCTCTTGATCCATTAGGGCGTCTTGAAGTAACTGTGACTTAGCGGCTCAATTTAGCTAGTGCAAGTACCTGAAATTGCTTCAAGGATATTTCAAGAATTAAAAAGAGGTTTTTAAATTTTAGCGCAACTAGTCATAGGACGTTTTTGGCGCATCTGGTGAAGTTGCTAGCCAATGACGCGCTTCCATCCACATTTAGGTCCACTTCTCTGGATCGCGAAGCTCACTTGCAGGATTTTTGCGACTTCGAGCGATGAAATTAGGAAAAATTTCCCGGCCAGAGGACTGATGGCTCGGATTGTATCGCAAATCTAGGCTGAATCGGATCTCATTGCTAACATTTGGCAAGCTACTGTGGGGGCAATTCCGATGGATTAACAAAATATCACCACGCTTTGCCGGCACCACAACAGGTTCTCTATTAGAAACTACTTCTTGAGGAATCTCTAAACCGTCGACTGGACCAAAGCCATGTTTTATCAAATCGTGCTCTTTTCCACCCTCAATAAATTGCAAGCACCCATTTAGCTCGTCAGCATCATTGATAGGCATCCAAACAGTGATTAACTCAGTCCCGCAATCTGGCGGCAGTACCGCTGCATCCTGATGCCAAGGAGTCTTACCAACTAGGCCGCTTTTCCTCATGCCTTTCGCAAAAGTGTTTTGCGGTGGCTTTATACGAACATACTGAACAGGATTAGAAGCTATCTCAGGACCTATGATTGATTCGACAATATTGAGCAATTTAGCATTGCAAATAAGATTGAAAATTGCCGGCCCTGTCCAGAAAGGTGTGTCTTTTGAAACATTGACCAAGGGTAAGCACAAATTAAAGTATTGGGCAAAAGTTTCTCCAGTTGCTTTAAATACTTCAGTCATTCTCGCACGAAAATCCAAACCCTCAAAGCTTTCAGTAAGTTTGCCTTCCGCAATCAAACCGCGAACCAGATCATCAAGCAATATTGTATATTCCGAAATTATAGGATCCAAAGTTTCAACTGGATCAAGCACCTTTTCTACCAACAAGTAGCCTTGATTTTGATATGTTTTGATTTGTGCTTCATTTAACATAATAGCAAAGTCAGTAATTAATCACATAATTTTGATAAATTATTCAACATTATTCAAGATGATTAAAATGAAAAGCTTAGCTTTATTAATACCTAATTCACCATACAAAACAGCTAAAAAATTGTAGCGAAGAACTAAATGCCAATTAATTGTCAGCTAATAAATATCTTAAGCTATGCGTTCATCGCAGCTTTAATATCCTCATCTGCCATTTCACGACCCAAATAAGCTTCTACAACGGCTGGATCATTTTTCACAAATTTAGGACTGCCTTCCGATATTTTCTGTCCATGATCAAGAACGCTAATAGTATCGCAAGTCGCCATCACTACTTTTAGGATATGCTCTACCACTACGATCGTGAGATTGTAGCGCTCCTTAAGCGTCAAAATTGTTGCCATAAGATTATCAACATTGACTGGAGACAGGCCGGCACCTGGTTCATCCAACAATAACATTTTTGGCCTCATTGCGATTGCCCGTCCAAGAGCCAGTAAACGTCGCTGTCCACCCGAAAGTTCGGCCGCAGGAATCTCTGCATGCTCAGCCAGCCCAATGAATTCGAGCAGGTCCATCATCTCTTCCTTGACCAACCTGTCTTGACGTCGAACTTCAGCACCCATAATCAACGGAGCGAGTGGGCCATATTTGGTGTGTGGATGATACCCAACTAGTACGTTTTCTAAAACACTCAACTCACCATATAATCGAAGCAGTTGGAACGTTCTGGCCAGCCCTTGCGAGGCAATATAATGTGCGGGTTTGTTAGTTATATCAATCTTATTGAAAGAAATATGGCTACCAATATCTGGCTGGTAAACCCCAGTCAATAAATTGAAAAAAGTAGATTTTCCAGAACCATTTGGCCCTATGAGACCATGTACTGAATTTTCATCAACACTCAAAGATACGTTATCAATGGCCTGCAACCCACCGAAACTTTTGCTCAGATTACGTGTTTCTAGTAGAGCCACTTAGCCGCTCCTCACTTCTGCGAATAAATCGACGGTTTCGTTGGAAGTCTTCGATCCATCCCCCTATCCCCCTTGGCATAAACATGACTAGTAACACCATGGAGAGCCCAAAAACCAATGGCTGGATAACGATGGGGCGGTCCATAAAGTAAAATACTAAGTCTTTTGTCTGGTCATAAGCAATAGCAACCACGATTGCGCCGATTACTCCTCCCCAAACATTCCCAATTCCTCCCAGCACAACCATCAAAAGTAAAGTCACCATCTCGATAACTGTAAAATTATTATGATGCAAATAGCCTGGCTGCATATGTGCAAAAAGTGCACCTGCTAGTCCAGCATAAACGGCGCTAAACACAAAAGCCAAAAGCTTGTATTGGATTACATTAATGCCATTAACTGCTGCTGCTGTTGTATCTTCCCGGATAGCCTGAAAAGCTCTACCAGTCGCTGATCGTAGAATAGAAAAAGAAAAGTAAATGCCTAATAAAGCCGCTGTCATCACAATGTAGTAATAGCTGGTAAAACTATCTAACGTAAAGGACCCTACGCTGGGAGCAGGGATCATCATCAAACCTGTGCTTGAACCAAGTGCGGGGGTTACGGCAATGAAAATGCGTACTGACTCGCCCAATCCTAAGGTGGCAAGCGCCAGATAAGCTCCCTGCAACCGTACAGATGGCAAGCCAATGATTAAACCCGCAAAGGCCGTAACCAGTACAGCAGTTGGGATGGACAACCAAACCGGCCAACCAAAGCCAAGAGCTCCACCAAACCCGCCGGGTTCTAATGACAGCACTGCCGAAGTCACTGCTCCAATGGCATAGAGACCAATATGGCCAACCGTGACTTGCCCACAAAAGCCCTTTACTATATTAAGACCTACAGCCAGCAGAATAAACAGGCAGATACGATTGACCAAATCAATAAGATACTCGTTAAATAGACCTGCTAAAACAAAGGGTAACGGCAGCAATAATACATAGGCTATTAGCCACGGTAATAGCCTATGACGTTTTGCCAAATCCTCAAATAGATCAGCTAGCTTTGACAGAACTATCATTCAAAAACCTATCCGTGTTTAATCAGTAAAAGACATATTTTCAACTGGGACGGAGCTGAAGTCCGTCCCAGCATTAAAGGTCAAAAGACCTATTCGAGGCCAAAATCCTCTTCCATGGTTACTCGGGCAAGAACCTCAGTTTCAAAATCCTCACCACCTTTTGTATATCCGATAAGGACAGCTGTTCGGTTTCCATCACGGCATTGAGGCGTTGCTGCAGCACAGAAACTAATCGGTCCAGAAGCCAGTCCCTCATAACCCTTTACATTAGCGATTGCATCCCGGATGGCAGTACGATCGTCTGCAAGAGAACCCGTAAGAGCTGTATTTTTCAAAGCAATTTCCATGATCCGCACTAAGTCATATGCTTGTGAAAAGTCATGGTCTGGTGCGTGGATGCCATAGCGCGCCTTTACCATTTCATTAAACAGTTTCGCAATTGGTCGCTGATCTGCTGCAGCATAGGCAGCCGTAAAAAATACGCCTTTTGCAGCATCGCCTGCAATTTTTGGAACTGGCGCGTTTGAGGCCGAAGACGAGCCAATACGCCTTACATCTTCTCCAATGCCAGCTTCATAAGACTGTACCAAGGCCCGTGCCATTGTCTCGGCGAGTGCAGCAACTAAAATTCCATCAACCTTCATGGATTTGATTTTTTGCATGTGTGCACGAAAGTCGACTTCCTTTTCCTGAACATCAGCTCGATATGCTGGCTCAACACCAAAACGGGCTTTCATTTGTTTTTCCATATTAGCGCAATCTCCAACTGAGGCGGCGTCAGCGGCACAGATGTAGGCAATCTTCGTTCCTATATTTTCACCAACGTATTTTGCATTAACACCACCGTAGTATCTCCCAGATACTGGTACGCGGAATACCCACTCACTCCCTTTCTGCGTAATTTTTGAATTAGTGGAGTGTGGAACGAGTTGTGGGACACCAGCCTTTGCTGTGACATCAACTATTGGCAATGTAACTGAAGAGCAGCTTGACCCAATGAGCAAGTGCACTTTTTCTTGAAAAACCAGTTTATTAGCATTAGCGACGCCCTTATCAGATTTGCATTCATCATTCATCAAAGTAGCCTTAATCATATGGCCATTGATGCCACCCGCTTCATTAATTCCTTTGATTTCGTCCATCATCATTTGACCATAGGCCTGACCATTTTCACTCACCATCCGCATGGTGATCCCTACGCGTATATCATCGGCATAAGTTGTTGCTGCTGCTGCAAAACAAACACCTACTGTCAATGCACCAGCTAATATTCTATTTTTTAGTTTCATTTTCCTCTCCTTTTTAATTTTAGGTTTTTAGAACCTTCACAGCGAATGCTTAATCAGTCGCTATGCCTTTACTTTTGCCTCAACTCCAAACAATCCTGATGGCTTTACCATAAGAACTAGAATCAATAACAAAAATGCGTAAATATCTTTGTGACTGGCGGATATATAAGCGGCACCAAGATTTTCAAATACTCCAACCATAATTCCCCCAATGATCGCACCCGGAAGTGATCCAAATCCTCCAACAACCGCCGCCGCAAATGCTTTCATTAACATCAGATATCCCATTTCAACCTGCACAGATTGCATCGGACCAATCAATACCCCAGCCGCCGCTGCAAGAGCACAAGCTACGCCAAAGATCAACGAAATCATTAACGGAACGTTTATGCCCATAAGATAAGCAATATCTTTATTATGGGCTACAGCCCGAACCGCAAGGCCGGGCTTTGTGTAACGTAAAAAATAGTGTAACCCAATCATAAGAATGACTGAAATTATTGCAGTCAGTACATAGCTTTCAGGAACCTCTATATCACCAGGAAATTGCAAACGAGGAATGTAATCAAGATTAGCGCGGAAAGGCTCCGCCTCAGCTCCCCAGATGAAATATGCTACATTTACCATGGCAACAGACATACCGAAACCACATATTATCATACCCATTCCTGCAACGGTGTAGCCGCCGCCGGCACGGGTTAGCCTTCTGTAGAAAACTCGTTCCACCGACATACCCACTATTGCAGTGATGATCATAGCTCCGACTAAGGCAACAGGATAAGGCAGCCCTACGTTATCTGCAAGAACAAGCCCAAAAAAAGCACCGAACATATACATCTCACCATGGGCAAAATGGACAATATCTAAGCCAGAATAAATTAAAGAGATTCCAAGTGCCACGATACCATAAACTACCCCGATCGTAACACCAAATATAATAAACGCTAAAAACGAGTTCAAATCAAATCCCATTTTGTAATTCCTTTGCCATCATGTTATTTATTATTCAAACCTCTTGAAACGTCAGCGACTGAACCACCAAGAAAGGATTCCTTTACCGATGGATCTTTTATAAGTTTATCTGCTATACCTTCAATTAATATTATGCCATCGCGTATTATGTAGCCGTATTGCGCTAAAATCAATGCCATTCGCACATTCTGTTCGACTACTAAAATAGTTACTCCAGATTTGGCAATGCGATTTATATTTGCAAAAATTTCAAGAACTACTTTTGGTGCAAGAGCTGCGCTGGGTTCATCAAGCATGAGCATTTTGGGTTTAGCCATCATTCCGCGTCCAATTACCAGCATTTGTACTTCGCCACCCGATAGCGTTCCAGACATTTGTTTACGCCGTTCTCGAAGCACTGGAAAAAAATCATACACGCGCTCTAAATCTGCCTTAGTCGCTTCACGGTCTTTGCGGGTGTAGGCTCCCAGTACTAAATTTTCTTCTACACTCATTGCCGGATAAGCTTCTTTGGCCTGTGTGACTTGTACAATACCAAGGCGCACTCTCTCATGAGGTTTCAAGTTTGAAATATCTACCCCATCAAACGTTATCTGACCTTTCATAAGAGGTATAAGGCCTGAAATCGCCTTAAGAAGCGTCGATTTGCCCGTGCCATTGCCACCAAGCAAAGTGACAATGCCGCCATCGGATATGCTCATGTCGACGCCGCGCAATATCTTGAGGTTACCGTAACCCGCATGAACGTCATTAACCTGAAGCAACTGTACCCCTCTGTACACTTTTACTCATTTGAGCAATCTACTATAAGCATTATTCAGAGTTAGACGCAACTTGAAAAGTGCTTACCCATAACAAGTAAGCTGAATAAAACTTTGTCAGATCAGAGGAGAAGATTTGTAAAATGTCATCATTTTAATCAGAAGCACAAAGAAAAATATAACTGAACTACGAGCATCTTCCGCCTAATAGTATCGATTCATACCATCGATAATTACCTTCAACATCTCTTCTGGTGGCCTCCTCCACCATCCTTGATCAGAAAAAATCTCTAGTTCAACAGGCCCGTTAAAACCCGCCTGCTCAACCATCTGACGCCATTGCAGAAGGTCAATCTGCCCCTCTCCGGGCATTCCGCGATCCAGCCGGATATGTCTGGTATCCGCCAACCAATCAGATACGTGATAATTCAAAATGAGCCTACCTGCAGTAGCAATCTTAGTGGCAAGGTCGTGCTCCCACCATAACGCATAGCTGTCAATGGCAAGACCAAGCTGATTCCCAGCATCGAGCTGATACAGTAAAGAAAGGGCTTCCGCCAAACTGGAAATGACTGACCTATTCCCACAGACCATCGGGTGAAGTGGCTCAAAAGCCAGAAGCACGTCAAATGGTCGAGCAAGTTCATCAGCCTCCGCTAATAGGGGTAAAACGCATTCACGCGCCTGATTCAGCTCTTTCGCATCGATCAAACCTAGACCGCCAGTGATTAACACCAGCGTGCGGGCACCAAATTTATCAGCACGTTCGAGCATCATTTTCAAATTTTCTGAACCCGCAAAGAGCTCTGCGACACAAAGTGACTCAACCCTTAAACCACTATCATTCAATATCGCTTTGGCCACCTTTTCGCCGCAAGCTTCAATCATTGGGTTCCACAACGCTGTCCGTTGAATTCCCTGCCTCGCAAGCATGTCAAGTGAACCTGCAAAGTCTAATTGTCCAGATAAACAGACCTGATGAACGCATACATCTGCAAGAGTAAGCTTACGCAACTTAGCTACCATGTGGCCCGACCACCGCTCAAATCAAACACCTGCCCTGTTGTAAAACTACAAGCAGGTGAAGCTATAAATGCTGCCATGTGGGCAATTTCTTCAGGTGTGCAAAACCTCCCCTTCGGAATACGACTTTTCTTATCAGCGATATACGCATCACTCATCCCATCTAACAACTCAGTCACAGCAATAGAAGGAGCTATACAATTTACAGTGATCTCCGACGGCAACAGTTCTCTTGACAACCCTTTGGCCAGACCAATTACCCCGGCTTTAGCAGCGCCATAGGGGACTGCCCCTGGATTACCCTCTTTGCCCGCAATCGATGAAATAACTATGATTCGACCCCGTTTACGGATACGAAAATGCTCAAGAGACGCTTTTATTGACAGAAATACTCCGGTAAGATCTACATCCATCACGTCATGCCATTCTGCCAGCGAATACTCCCACATTGGCTTGGTCGGTCCGTTAATGCCAGCATTAGCAATAATGCCATCAATATCGCCAAGCCTTTGCAATGACGAAGCAAATCCTGCAATTGTCGCTTTTTCATCCGTAACATCGACAACCTGAGTATCGGAAAACACCGAATTATCTCGCATCTCATCGGCGTCAATGTCCCAGCCAGAAACCTTGGCACCAAGGTTGCTAAACAGGGTACTAATGGCTAGGCCAATTCCACGCGCTGCTCCTGTAACGATAAAGTTTTGACCAGAAATATTGCGAGATAGCTGCATCAAAAGCTCCTTACGTTAGGTATCGGTTGAAGTTCCAAAGTCATTTGTTGGGAACCCATTGCAGAATGTGGCTTCCAACAGCAACAAGATCCGCATCTTGATTTGTTACCTCAATTTTGGCTACAGAACGACGCTTTTCGATATCAACCGACGAAATTCTATAAACTGTAGACACTGTATCACCAAGAAATACTGGCTTTATGAATCTTATTTTATCATATCCGACAGCAACCGGCGTCTCGTCTGCATCACGGCAATGCGCAATTACCATTGTCGACACCGTGGACATAAAACCAACTAGCAGGGCACCATGTGCCATTAATCTTCCATACGATGATTTCTCCATATATACCTTGTTGACATGGTTAGGCGAGAAATCACCAGTAAGTCCGGCGAACTGGTAAACATCACTCTCTGAAACGGTTTTAGTAAACTTGGCATTATCTCCAACTTTAACATAAAAATCTGTCATGTAATATATCCCTCATGTCTTATTTCAATAAACGGTCAATTATTACCCGAGTACCCTCGTTGGCCGCACGAATGACGGCCAGCGTTACTTCCAGCGACTTGGTGCCATTTTCTGCGCCTATAATGGGCCGTTGCGCACCCCTCACAACCGCGCACAAGTGCTGGCATTGTGCAACGTATGCATCGACAAAGGGCGTCTCTATTTCCTCAGGAAATATGTGATCCTGCCAGTTACCATCTGCGTTTGAATGCGACCATAATACTAAGTTTGGAAATTCCAGTGAACCTTTGGTTCCCATAAAGCGAATGGCATTCTGTTCCGATTTGGGGAATCTTGCACTCTCACCCAATGCCATCTCCCAATTCCAAGGCGTAGGAGTGCGATCGGAAAGTACAAAACTTCCGATGGCATTATTGGCAAATTTCATAGTTATTGCCACAGCATCTTCCTTTGAAAATTGCTGATCATGATTGGTAACTTCTGCTGAAACCGTCACGATATCACCGCAGATGAAACGCAATAAATCAATCTCGTGAATCAGGTTGGTCAGAATTGGTCCCGCCTCGACCTGTCGGCGCCAATCCGGTTCATAATATTGAGAGTCTTTTCGCACCGTCCATTGGCCATTAATGGCCATCAAAGTACCAATCCTGCCACTATGAATTATCTCTTTGGCAGTCTTTGAGCATGGATAATACCTTCGCTGATGTCCCACAAGTACTTGACATCCTTGCTTGTAAGCGAATCGTGTAACCTTTCGCGCCTCTTCGATAGTTGCAGTAATTGGTTTTTCCACTAGTACCGGAAGATGATGGTTGAGTGCATTCATCACTATGTCATAATGATGATTGGTCGGGACCGCGACAATCACGGCGTCAAGCTTTCCTGCCTCAAACATAGTTTTAGCTTCTTTATATAATGGGATAGCACGTTTTGCGACAAGCCCTTCAACTGTCGGTGATGGGTCGGCAATCGCGACAAGGCTGATCTCTTCAAGATCATCGATAGCTTGAATATGTCTCATGCCAATTGTTCCCGCACCGACCAAGCCGACTTTGACATTTTGCATTATGGTAATTCTCCATCTTCATAAAATAGTGAACCATCCATTATCTTTGGCTCAGTAACAATCCGCGGAACAAATCCCATCCGATCAAGCACATCATTTTGTAAATCCACTCCAGGAGCAATCTCAATCAAAGCAACCCCATCCCTAGTCAAAGCAAATACTGCACGCTCGGTGACATATATTACACGCTGCCCATGCACCAATGCCTGTGGGCCTGAAAATGTAATCTGTGCTACCTCTTCCACTAGTTTGGTAATTCGTCCATTTGCCTTTATCAACAACTCGCCAGCACCAATCTCTATGGAAGTACCGCCAGTATCAAAAGTACCACAAAAAATGACAGTTCTCGCATTTTGAGCAATGTCGATAAACCCACCCGGACCAACCGTATTACCTGCTAATTTGGAAACATTGACATTGCCATGCTGGTCTATCTCGCCAAATCCAAGAAAGGCAATATCAAGCCCTCCACCAGAATAGAAATCGAACTGTGAAGGACCGTCTATCATACAGGTCGGATTGAGGGCGTAACCAAACAAGTCACCGTCTAGCAAATGGCCGCCATAAGTGCCATGCTCAATAGTCTGGTAGTAGCTTTCTGCCATGCCATCAAGAGCAATAAGCTTAGCCACCTGATCAGGAATGCCAAAACCAAAATTAATCACTGAACCTGCGACTAATTCCTTTTGTGCCCGCCTTGCAATTACCAAACGGGGAGAGAAACCAAGTGATGTCTGTTTAATATTTTCTCTATACACCTCACCTGAGAGGGCAGCGTCATAAAACAGTTCGTAGCCCTGTTGCTGGCTTGGATCAATTACCACAGCATCAACAAGCGCCCCGGGAATGCGAACCTCGCGCGCTTTAAGACTGTTGCGTGGCACTTTACCCTTGACCTGAAAAATCACTTTTCCACCTGTGTTATGAGCTGCAGCAGCCATAGCATAAATGTCAAGATTTGCCGGTTCTTCTTCTAGTGAGATGTTACCGTCTTCGTCTGCGTAGCTACCACGTAGAAGTGCAACGCTGATGGGGATGGGCAGATAACGAATGTACTCTCTTCCATCTATTGAAATTAGTTCTGTCAAATCGGCCTTTGCCGCCTGATTCAAACGGCCACCATCTTGCCTTGGGTCAACGAAGGTTCCCAAACCAACATGAGTTATCAAGCCAGGTCGACCAGCTGCGACTTCACGCATAAGTTGCATTATTACTCCACCTGGCAGAATGTAGGCCTCTATTTCGTTGTCTCTTGCCATTTGTTGCATGCGAGGCGACCATATCCAATGGCCTCCAATAACTCGTCTAGTCATGCCATTATGCGCAAAGCGATTCATTCCACGCCTCTGCCTGTCACCAATTCCAAGTGCATGAATACAAGTCAAATTTCGGGGGTAACCTGTCTCAAGGAAGCGTCGCTCAATCGCTTCATGCAGGGTACTGGCTTCGACTAAGCCACCACCGCCGCCAACCAGTCCAACAGTCGATTCATCACTTACGATTGCTGCCGCCTGTTCTGGTGATATAAATTTCACTCCGGTCATTTTTACTCCTCGTAGCAATCATAGAGTGAGACATCGCCCTTCATTAGTTCCCTGGCCATCACTAATCGATGAACTTCCGATGTGCCATCATAGATCCGACTAATTCTAGCATCTCGATAGTATCGTTCGATTGGCAAATCGCGGCAGTACCCAGCGCCACCATAAATCTGTACGGCCCGATCCACCACGCGACCAAGCATTTCAGATGCCTGAATTTTTAACATCGAGATGCCACTTCGCATCTCCTCTCCCGCATCGATCCTACTAGCTATTTGCCAGAGTGCGAGCCGACAGGCATTAATTTCCATCGCAGAATCAGCTAGCATTTGCTGGATCATCTGAAAATCGCCAATAGCAGCTCCGAATTGGCGTCTTTGTCTAGCATATTCGAGGCTCATTTTCATAACCATAGTTGCTTTACCGACAGCTCGTGCAGCCACTTGAGCAAGTCGCACTCGGCCAAGAGTTGAAAAGGCTAATTTCAAACCTTGCCCTTCCTGGCCAAGCAAGTGCAGCGGACTTAGCCGCACCTCATGAAAGCTTATTTCGGCATGGGAAGTACCACGCAGGCCCATCATTGGTTGGTCACGGCCAACAATTAAGCCTGGCATCCCTTTTTCTACAATAAAAGTCGAAATACCCTTTGCGGCTGCATTTGGATCAGTCACAGCTGTCACAACAAAAAAATCGGAATAATGCCCATCCGAAATAAAGTGCTTAGTGCCATTCAAAACCCATCCATCATTCGATCTAGTTGCCTGGGAGGTAATTGCTGCAGCGTCCGAACCAGCTTCAGGTTCGGTGAAAGCTATGGAAAAGGTTCGGTCTCCTCGAACTGCCGGCAAAAGATAGTTTTCAATTTGTACCTTACTGCCCTCCAGCAATATTTCATAGACATTACCGAAGGCACGCCTAATCAGTATATCGCTTGTCCACCCAAATTGTTCCTCTGCAATCATCCAATCCAGCACTGACAAGCCTCCACCACCAAATTCTGAGGGTATGTTGACCGCGTAAAGACCAAGCGCTTGAGATTTCTTGCGAATATCTACCGCCAGAGCATCAGATAATCTCCCAGTTTCCTCAATATCTTGCTCCAGCGGTTTCAACTCATGACGAATAAAAGACCTTATTGTATTAGCTAAAAGCCGCTGTTCCTGGCTAAGCTTCAAATCCATTATGAAAACATCTTTTTAGTAGCGCACTGACCTTTGAGTATTCTTTCAAATGTTACCAATCCGACGAAGCAATAAGTTGATATAGCCTTTAGTCGGTAATTACGGGTTTCTTCAGTTATCAATATCCATCATTCCTTTATGTAATTAGACAATACTATTCAAAAAGTGTTTTAAATAATCCTACGCATTGGCGAAAACCATCTTCGAAATTACCATTGCCAGGATGATACACACTTTCAAACGAAATCACACCCTCATACCCATCACCACGCATCGCACTAGCCATCGGTTTGAACTGATTGGCTAACTGACCCTCACCAATGCGTCTAACCTCCAAGGTCGCTCTAGGCGTATCGACATGCACATCTTTGATATGTACATGACCCAAGTAACCCATCTTAACTTCTTCATAGCCATCTGGAAAGGCTTGCTCATGGCACCAACAATTATTGGCTGGATCCCATAGTATTTTTAGAACATCCTTAGCATTGAGATCGTCGATCATTTTACGTCCGGTATAATTCGAGTTAACCATTGTACCGTTGCCTGTCTCAACGACTAGAGTGACACCAGAATCACGTGCTAAGTCGCAAGCTGGTGCAATCAAGGGCAACAATTTTTCCCACGCCCCATTGGCGACGTTCCATTTTTCAGCCCCATTACTTCCCCAGAGGATTTGTTCTTTTTTCGGGGTCATTATCCGTACCAGTGGGCTGTCTACTACGTGCGCCATGTCAATAACTCGTTTCAGTGCATCCATATGTTTCGTATGTAAATCATCACCAGCCAAATTGGCTGTTGTCATGCCAGCAAAAATATGACGGCTGAGGCAACTAACGGGTTTACCTCGATCACGTAAAAGCAAATCGATCTCTTTAATTTCCTGAGCCGAATGATCACCTACTTCTTTGTCACCAACAAATTGCAGCTCTGCATATTCGAGTTCAAACTCGTCCATGACATTGACTGCGTAAGAAAGGTCACGGCTGATTCCGTCGCAAATGATACCTAGTTTCATACCAGTTTCCTCTTTCAACGATGCAGCTCTGCACCAACTATCTCTTCCATAACTCGAGCGCAGACCCAATTGTCCCCTTCAGGATACTTTGATTTACCTTGATGGAAAATCTGCATCGCAGTTGACGCCATCAGGAGTGGCACTCCCAATTCTTCAGCCATATTCAGAGAGATAGTGAGATCTTTATGCATGGTTCTTATGCCGGACCCTGTGCCCTCAAATTTGCGATCAATTATATTTTCCAGCGCTACATTTGCCACACCGCATCCAGCTCCAGAGGTAGAGAAAACATCGTATAAAGCTTGACCTGACACTCCAGCCTTCGCAGCTAATGTGGTGGCTTCGAAAGTTGCTCCAAAGATAGAGCCAATAAGAGTTTGCAGACAAGATTTCATTACCTGTCCATCACCTGCATGGGTTCCGACTCGATGGATGGTACTAGACACTGCCTCCATAATCGTAGCGTATTTATTAAGAACATCAGATTCAGCAGCGGCCATCATTGTCAGCGTGCCGTTCTGCGCTCCAGGAAATCCACCAGATACAGGACTGTCTATCAGATGAACCCCTGAGCCTTGCAATGCAGTATCTATCTCTCGAGCTTCCACAGGTTTTATCGTTGCTGTAAGTAAAACCGCACCACCTTTGGACATGTGCGATGCCAACCCATTTTCGCCGAGGATTACAGACTTAGCCTGTTCGCCATTCATCACCATTACAAAAACGGCATCAGAATTGTTCCCAACTTCGGCTATTGAAGCAACAGGCGTTCCACCCATTTGAACAAACGCATCCATACGCAAATTACTTAGATCAAATCCAGTTGTTAAAATACCATTTTTAATAAGGTTTTTTGCCAAACCACTGCCCATATCACCTAATCCAATAACTCCTGCGCGCATCATATTTGTATCCTCATTCCAAGTCTCCTCACATCCCAAAAACTATACTTAGAGTAATGTTCTGTACTTAGGTTTCTGTTAAGTCACAGCTTTTATAGCTCTTTTGTAAAAAAAGTATTATCATTACCCGAAGAAGTTGCAAGTTTTGATCTCTTTTTAAAAGCGACAATTCCTCAAATGAATATTATTGTTGTCAATAGGAAATCCAAATCACTACACAAATGACCCGGCGGTTATCTACTTGTCTGCTGCAAGCTGGGTGGAAAAGAGAAGGCAGATACTCATTAGGTCCTCAGAGGAACCAAGCTAGGTTCATAAGGTCGGCTGAGGATATAGCAGATGCAGAGAACAATGCGCATGAAGCAAATGACTTTTAGCTATTCACGAGTGCGCATGTGCGCATGAGTTTTCTTAGGAAACATAATTGTTCTGACAACTTATTGATTTAAAAAAATTATTAGGACCTAATTGTAGAGCATAGAACTCATGCGCATTTCTTACCTATTACACAAGTTATATAGAAAACCCATGCGCATCATGCGCAAATAAATACCTGAACCGTAAATACCCAATTGTCTTTTCAAAAGTACTCTGTGGAAACAACAATGATCGGACTGGTCACCCTCTGGTCACCCTGAACACTAAGAAATGGACATAATGTAGCCAATGGACTACAATACTACAAAATAACGGAGTGCTGCTGTAAGCGTTGGTTTGCTTAGGATTTCTCAAAAGAAAGTGGTGCCCAGGGGCGGATTCGAACCACCGACACGCGGATTTTCAGTCCGCTGCTCTACCAACTGAGCTACCTGGGCTAGGTTAGCGCAAAACCAATCTATTCAATCTACTCGATGCCGTTATAATCATCACCTAAACAATTGTCTAGTCGTAAAAAAACTCTTATATGTCGACATATATAGTCTGAGTTAACTACGTGATGGGGCTTTTCCTATTTGTGTTATAAGCTCCCCTAAATCAGCATCTTCGTCACACACATGGTTGGGGATGACATAATCTTCATTTAACCATTTACCAAGGTCTAGCTGCGCGCATCTTCGAGAACAAAAAGGCGCATGTGGTGCCAAAGAAGCAGCTTCGCACTGGGGACATGTCCGTTTTTTTTTCTTAGAGGCGTGGAGGGGTGTAATTTTTGCTCTCATTTTAAGTTCTCCCTCTTAATTATCAGAAGACATTAATTTTATTCTATTTTCAAGCGCCATATGTCGATGCCGGACCGTCATTTCTAATAACCCTGCCGGCCCATATCCATAAATATCGGGATGACGAATATCGGCTAAGGCATAAAAAGAACAAAGCTCGTGAAATTTTATTTTATCTACTTTTAATAATCGTGGCATATCAACAAATATCGCACCTGATAACTGTCGCAATCTTATATGTTTCATTACTGTCTCTGCAATATGAGGTATCAATTGCGGTGGGCTTAACTTTGAGCCGGCAGAATCAACATCTATCGCTGTTAAGCCCTTTGTTGACTGAACCCAAATACAAACATCACGGTCTGTCAAAAAATAAGGTTTATTCACTTTATCCAAATGATCATAAAAGCCCTGCCATTCTCCATTATCTTTACAAATCCTATATCTTGAGTTTGGGGCAATTATACAAGCTAATTGCAACAATGATAGACCAGGGTATATTTTCTTAGGTGATGCAGGCATATTAGGATAAAACGGCATATTTGAGTTCTTCTGCCAATCTTCCCAAAGAGTTTTAATCTCTTCGTTAATAGCACTAAACGGAGCGTCTGATGCCTGACGCCTTAGAATTATTCCGCAATTTTCTGGCAATGCCGAGACGATTAAATCAATCCCTGAAATTGCAGTATCTTTGCTTTTTTTGCGGTTTTTACTGGTCCGTATTATTTCTGATTTTTGCGGAAGCAATATAACATACCTTCCAGCTAGTTCACAGCCTAATACAGCCCTTCCAGGCTTATTGTCCCAGGGCTCAGCAGTGATGGTTACAAGCGCTAACGACCCTGTTGAGAGCCGCTCATTAGATAGCCGTACGCTAATATTAGTTCCGTCTTCAAGCTTTGCATTTGCAAGCCTGTGCTGTTTAAATGTCTGTTGAATTCTTACAATATGAACAGAGCCTATTTTAGGGACATTGGATGGCAAAACTGAGAGAAA
>CABXZZ010000014.1 GCA_902516825.1 uncultured SAR116 cluster alpha proteobacterium | reverse complement strand
TTAGAGGTAACTTCGCTGCGTGCGGCCGCCAAGGGCGTGCCTTTTAGAGATAAGCTAATAGGATATTTACCAGATTATGCGCCTATTGCCTCCAGATTGTCATTTATCATGAATCTTAGAAACAAATGGTCACTACTTGCCTATATAGTTGAGAAAGTAAGTGGCTTTACGTCCAAAAGAAATTTGCCTGTTTGGCGCCAAGATTATTTCAAAGATACAGAAGTTCCGCGAAATTTGCCAGAAACAGATAAGTTCAATGACACAATGCCTGTTATTTTATTTGTTGATACGTTTAACCGCTATTTTGAGCCCGAAATCGTGCGCTCAGCAGCCAGAGTACTGGAAGTAGCAGGGTATGATGTGTTTATTCCAACCCCGCCAAATAACAAGCCATTATGCTGTGGTCGCACCTACCTCTCAGGCGGGCTGATAAAACAAGCTAAACAAAAAGCGCAAACTCTGGTTGATACACTAGCACCGTTTGCAGAGCTGGGAATTCCAATCGTTGGATTGGAGCCTTCCTGCTTGCTTGCGCTAAGAGATGAAATCCCATCCTTATTCCAAACCAAGCAGGCACAAAAGATAGCCAGCATGGCAGTAACATTTGAGGAATTATTGGCCAAAGATAAGCCAACGTTGTCGCTTCTTAAAAATGCAAAGGCTTATTTACACGGTCATTGTCATCAAAAGGCATTTGACGCTGTAAAACCTATAGAACAGGTTCTGTCGATGGTTGAGGGTCTTGAAGTTGAGATGATTGAGAGTAGTTGTTGCGGGATGGCAGGTGCATTTGGATATGATGCATCAACGTATGATGTATCGATGCGAATGGCAGAGGAGAATCTTTTGCCAAAAGTAAGAGATGGCAAGGACAGTGATATTATTATTGCTGATGGAACATCTTGCAGATGCCAAATCGAACATGGTACCTCACGAAAAGCACTTCATGTAGCACAACTTCTAGACCAGTCTTTATCGGCGGACACCACCATATAGTATTCGACTAGATAGTAAGTGACTAGATAATAGCACGTCAGATTAGGCATTTTGTTTTAATGTTTGCCAAATTCTGTGCGGCGTAGCTGGCATCTTAATAGCATCTGCGCCAACAGATACTAACG
The DNA here is from genome assembly GCA_902516825.1 of uncultured SAR116 cluster alpha proteobacterium. Lineage (GTDB taxonomy): Bacteria > Pseudomonadota > Alphaproteobacteria > Puniceispirillales > Puniceispirillaceae > UBA5951. The sequence continues at coordinate 27,642 of CABXZZ010000014.1, read as the reverse complement.
CATGTTGAATTGCGCTTAATGTGGCAGCCAATGCACCAACAGTTCCAGACTCACCAACCCCTTTAGCACCAAGAGGATTTATTTTGGTTTTGACAGGGTGTGTTTTAATTCTGAATTTTGGAAAGTCAGAAGCGATTGGCATCTGGTAATCCATAAAAGACCCTGTTGAGAGTTGTCCTGTTTCGTCATAAACAAGACTTTCACCTAAAGCCTGACTAATGCCTTGCACGATACCGCCTAGAATTTGGCCCTCAATCAAAACAGGATATAAAGCTGTTCCTACATCTTCAACTGCTACATAGTCTTGGACAAAACATTTGCCTGTTGAGGTATCAATTTCAACTTCGCAAATATGGCATCCGTTAGGATAGGTTGGCGCAGAGGGTGTAAACTGTCCCATTATATCAAGCCCATCTGGCTGATTGCTATATTGGGCAATTTCAGACCAGTCAAGCGCAGTATCAGGGTCATTCATCTGATAGAAATTGCCGTTATTATATTGAATGTCAGAGATATCACATTTTAGAACATCAGCCGCAATTTGATTTCCTGTTTCAATCAAAATTTCAGCTGCATTGATAACAGCAGACCCCCCCGTAATAGTTGCAGCTGAACCGCCGCTTCCTCTGCCACTTGGTAGGTAATCCGTATCACCTTGGATATACTTAATCCTATCAGCGCTTATATTCAGCTCACCTGCAACGATATCTGGAAAACTAGTCTCCAGACCTTGTCCAACAGACATACTGCCAGGAGCGATTGTCATCGCACCTTGTTTGCTTACCCGCAATCTTGCAACTTCTTTTATCAGCATACCAAATGGCCCGCCAGCAACCTCAATATGAGTTGCCATTCCAATTCCTCTGATACGCCCATTTTTTTCAGAAACAGCGCGTCTTTTTTCAAAGTTATGATAGTCAGATAATTGCAGTGCTTCCTCCAGGATTGCTGGAAAATCGCCGCTATCATAATTAAACATTAATGCTGTTTGGTATGGTAGCATATCAGGCTTGATAAAGTTTCTAGCGCGCAATTCTGCTCTACCTATGCCCGTGATTCTAGCGGCTTCGTCAATTGCGCTTTCAATCATAAAGGTTGCCTCAGGCCGTCCAGCCCCGCGATAAGGCGAAATCGGCATTGTATTAGAAAAGCTGAAACGCAACTCTGCTGACATCGCAGGAATTATATACTGCCCGGCAATGCCCCCTAAATTATTTAGCATGCTAAAAGAGCGCTTTGATACATATGCGCCAATATCAATATCTAGGTAAACTGAAAAACTTGTGAATTTTCCTTCACTATCAAGTCCAAGACGTGCTTGTCCAAACATTGCGCGTGCATGCTCGTCGCTTATAAATGCCTCGCTTCGGCTAGCAGACCAGCAAAGGGCGCGCCCTATTTTACGACTTGCCCAAATAATAGCTGCATCCTCGCGGTAAAGCGTGCCTTTCATTCCAAATGAGCCGCCAACATCTGGCGCTATCACCTGTATATTAGTCGTTTCAAGCGAAAAGGTTTTCATTATTTCTGCACGCAAAGCAAAGGGGTTTTGTGTGCTGGTCGTAAAAATTAATTTACCCTCAGGATCAATATCGCATAAGGAGATACGAGGCTCCATCGCAACAGCTGTTATTCGCGAAATATGAATTGGCACTGTAATTAAATGAGCCGTATTTGCTTCAGCTTCTTGAACTTTTGTTGCATCTCCAACATAATGATAAGAGGCATAATTATCCTGCGCTTCTGGCCATACAAGCGGGCTGTCTGTATTATCACCGCTCAGCAATGCGCTATCGCTGTCGCTATAATCAACAAAAATTGCTTCAAGCGCGTTATTTGCTTGCTCTGATGTTTGCGCAATAATAATGGCAATTGGCTCACCTAAATGTCTGATATCGCTACTATTTAGAATGGGTCGACGCGGATTTATAACAGTACCGCCATCATCACGCACAGGCTTTGCTGTATCTAGCATATGGGTTATACCATCAGCTGCCATATCTTGCGCAGTGAAAATATTAACCACTCCAGGCAATGATTTTGCTTTACTTGTGTCTATCGATAGAATGACGCCGCACGAAATGGGTGAGCGCAGAAATTTTACAAACAGCGCCTCTGTGGGTCTTATATTTGCTGTAAATTTACCTTTGCCCGTAATCAACCGGTGATCTTCAATTCTTGCCATATTCTTATATCTCTTCTTTGACGTTCAATATCGATAACATGTTAAATAGTACTAAATTGTAGACAAGCTACCAGTCTAAATTTTGCAGGTTAAAATTTTTAAGGAGCTCTCTTCTGAAATCTAAATACAGAATTTGTAACATTAGATAAAAGACCATAAATATCCAGCAAGGCTTGCCGCTAAAATAACCAGCCAGACAGGAAGCCTACTAAAAACGAGTAGCAGAAAAAGTCCTAATATTATGATAATATCAAACCAGCTTTTTAAGCTTATGATAAGAATTGGATTTATGAGAGCAGCCAGCAGTAAGCCTACAACGACGGCATTAATTCCATATAACCCAGCTTTTATATATGGATTGCCCCGAATGCTATCCCAAAAAGGAATGACAGCTAGAACCAATAAAATTGCTGGCAGAAATATGACCAAAAGGCAAAATATGCCAGAAATCCAAGCTGGCAAATTTGTAGGTATAATAACGCCCAGATAGGAAGCAAAGGTGAAAAGTGGTCCTGGTATTGCCTGAGCTATTCCATATCCAGCTATAAAGTCGGTATGGCTTATAAGGCCGTTTGCCACGAGCTGAGATTGAAGTAAGGGCAAGACGACATGACCTCCCCCAAATACCAAAGCCCCTGACTGGAAAAAAATGTTGGCCATTTCTATTATGGGGGAAGTGTAAGTTAAAGCTAAGAGTGGTAGTGCAAACAACATAAAAGAAAAAACAACAGCTGAAACGAGTCCTAATTTTTTTGCGAAAGATGAGTAGGGATAGAGCTCGCTGTTGTTTTCTGTCTTTTGCATTTCAGCACCTTTATTACCGCTAAGAAAAATGCCAGCAACGATCCCTCCGCCCAAAACAAATAATTGCATCAAAGCTGAGGGATTTATCACCAGAATGATAGTTGCTGTCAGTGCTAGAATTCTGCGCGTCCAGTCAGGGGTAAGTGTTTTTGCCATTAATAGAACGGCCTGTAATACAACGGCGCCAGCTAGCAATTTAAGCACATGTAAGACGGTGGTGAGGCTAGTCCCGTCAAAGGCCAATATTCCATAGCCGGCAGCAATCATAATTAACATGGATGGCATTGTGAAACCAAGCCAAGCGGCAAATGCTAGAGAAATACCGCCGCATTTCAGGCCAATCGACATACCAACCTGACTAGAGGTTGGGCCTGGCAAAAATTGACACAAGCCCACCATCTCTGCATATTCTTCTGCAGAAAACCACTTTTTTTGCTCGACAAATAATTTGTGAAAATATCCTATATGCGCAATCGGGCCCCCAAAACTGGTCAAGCCCAATTTAAAAAATACCCAGAACATTTTGGTAAAGCTGATTTCAGGGTATTGCTTCATATTTTCTAATTTATTTTTTTGCTTATTTATTTGAGTTGGTTTTTCCGACATTTAGTGACTTTTCTAATTCTACTGAGTTTAAAAAAAAGAGATATCTGTTGTGACCCCAAAAAAAAAGCATTTTTAATAATTCACCGATATCTTTAAATGTAAAGGAGCATGAATTGAAATAACTGTTGCTCATTTGAGAGGTTTGTGGCTTCATCAATGTCAATTTCTTTCATGTGAATCTCAATATGCTGTTTTTTTTAGGTTAAACGGTCTATCGAAAGTTCATCTGCGATTTGCGTAAGAGAGGCAAACAAAGGTTCAGGTATTCTTATTCCTGACTCAACTCGCTCATTTATGGTTTTGGCTAAATTCTCACCTGGGATCCGTATTTCGGATACGCCAGGCAATTTAGCAGAAGATTTCATTTCTGCCCATATTTTGTCTATCTGTGATTTAAACTGACCAGTGTCCATAAAAGCCTCAATATTTAGAGCAATTAAAAACTGGCCTGTATTAGTAACTGTTGTATTGTCAGCATTAAAATCTATCACGTCTTTGCCAAACGCTCCACCATTTAATGTACCGGCCAGAATACCAAAAATAAGAGCAAGGCCGTATCCCTTAGGCCCGCCAATTGGAAGCAAAAATCCATCCTGCGATTTTGCTGGGTCTGTAAGAGGATTGCCGTTTTTATCAATCATCCATCCCTCCGGCATAGTGCCACCAGATTGAATCAAAGTTTTGACTTTTCCATATGCTGCAACAGAAGTTGCCATATCAAGAATTATGGGTGGATTAATACCTGATGGGATAGCAACTGAAATAGGATTAGTGCTAAGCAACATGTCTGTGCCACCCCATGGAGGCATATGATTTGCACTGCCAACGGCAACATAAATACCTATCATTCCTTTCTCTAGTATATATCTTGTGTATAAAGAGGCGGGACCTGCATGGTTTGACATTCTAGCTCCAACCCAAGCAACACCGGTAGTATGCGCTTTTTCTATCGCAATATCAGCAGCATGTCGCATTACTAGATGACCAATTCCGTTATCACCATCAATAAGGGCAGTGGCTGTTCTCTGTGAGAGTATTTTGAACTGAGGTTTTGGATTCATTCCGCCTTCTCGTAAACGTTTTATATATTGAGGGAGTCTGAAAATACCATGACCATCTTGACCAGATATGTCTGCCTGCGTCATAAGGTCAGCCGCTATCTCAGCATCTTCATTCGCAAAACCGGTTGCTATAAACGCGGATTTAATAAACTGAGCGAGGCGTGGTGCGGATATAATATGTGCCATTTACGGTGTCCCAATGATAAAGGCTTACCACTTAATTATAAGATGTAATCTTCAGAATAAGTTCACATTTTAATCTTCGTTGAAATTAAACAGGTTTGCTTTCATCTAGACAGTAACTTTGAGAATGTGTCAAATATAGATAAAAGTCTGTACAATTCCGCGTGCCTAGACACGACGGGTGCATTTTTTAAAAGAGAAGAGTAAATTAATGAAATTTGGGCAAAAACCGATAAGCGAATGTGTTGGAGACTTACTAGTGCATTCAGCAAAAACCCCAGATGGAAAATTGCCGAAGGGGACTAAACTATCCAAAACCCACATTGAAACACTGCGCCTTATTGGGATCAAATTTTTGTTAGTTGTAAGCCTTGAAGAAGATGATGTTGAAGAGAATTTAGCTGCATCAACGCTTTCAAACGCTTTCCTTGAAAGCGGGTTTCAGTTGTCCGTTCCGGCGACTGGAAGAGTAAACTTCATCGCTGATGCCTTAAGTATTGTGAGGCTAGATGTTGAAAAAATAAAAAGCCTTAACGAAATAGATGAGTCTATTACGTTTGCTACTGTTATGCCTGACCAGCTAGTTGCAGCAGGGCAGATGATAGCAACCATGAAGATTATTCCGTACGCGGTCTCAAAATCCTCTATTGATGCTGCATTATCAGTTATATCGAATTCAGTTCTTGTGTCTTGTCGCTCTATAGTCTCGCGTAAATTCAGTCTAATACAAACCAGTTTTGAAGATACCAAGCCTTCTATTATAAGTGCTACTGAGGACGTTACAAGAACAAGACTATCTCAACTCGATTGTCCGTTAATAGATAGTCAGCTCACCGCTCATACAGCTAGCGAGGTTCGCGACGCTCTTATGAGAGGGAGAAACCTAGGAGCGGAGGCGTTTTTGTTATGTGGGGCGTCTGCAATTGCAGACAGGTTAGATATTTTACCAGAGGCACTGGGAATGGTAGGTGGGGAAGTAATTCATCTTGGCCTTCCTGTTGATCCTGGAAATCTATCTATGGTTGGTCAATGGGACGCCATGCCAGTGCTTGGGATGCCTGGCTGTGCACGTTCCCCGAAACTAAATGGGCTTGACTGGCTCCTTCAAAAAATGCTCGCAGGAATAAAGCTAGATAAATCTGAATTATCTGGAATGGCTGTTGGTGGACTGTTAGCAGATATTGCATCAAGACCATTACCACGCAAACTTATTCATAAGAATAATGTGAAACATCAGAAAATAGCTGGGATACTCCTTGCGGCAGGAACCTCGAAGAGAATGGGTGCTGAAAACAAACTATTATTGCCTATTGCTGACGGGCTGCCAATGATAAGATGGACAGCGCAGACCTATCTCAGCGCAGATATCGACAAATTAGTTGTCGTAACTGGTTTTCAGCATAAAGATATTAGCAAAGCCCTTTTAGGATTAGATGTTGAATTTGTTCATAACTATGATTACCAAACTGGTCAGGCGAGTTCTGTTGCATGCGGAATTGAGAGTCTATCTGAACAATATAATTGTGCATTAATAGGTCTTGCAGACATGCCATTTATTACACCTGACTTGATCAACCGGCTTATTAAGTCGCATGAATTGTTGTCGCAGCCAGAAGTTAGACTTACAATGCCGATTATAGATGGAAGACGCGCAAATCCAGTTATCTGGGGTAGAGCTTTTTTTGATGAATTGCAGGCTATTTCTGGCGATGAGGGTGGACGCCAAATCCTCTCTGCATACCTTTCGGCGGTAAATGGTGTTAGCTGGGATAAAAAAGAGGTTGCAGAGGATATAGATCTTCCTGAAGATATCAAAAAGCTGTCAGGAATTTCAAAATATATGTAGAGGATTATTTTTTAGGTTGCCAACCCCAAAAGAGCTTTAACGCGCTCAACGCGTTGCATAGAAAATTGTATTAGGTGGCGGCACTAAGAACAACAATTTTCTAAAATTTAATAGGATATTGTAAAGGGAAAGTTTGATTTAAGTAGTGAAGACATTGTCATTTCACCAGAAGTTTTAGCTGAGATTGGGAATGAAATAGATTTGCGGATGCATAGTGGCGTTTGTTCAGGATAAAATGTCCTTGAATCCATAGTATTTGGCTATAAATGGATTATTATCAGTTTTGTATTTATCCACATACTTGCGGCCAAAGGAAGGAAAGGTGTTAGATACGCTATCCATATAATTCGAAAAGAATAAGATTACACAATGTACACGTGTGGGTATCGAGATAGTTATAACGTTGGTAGGCAGTTACTTAGAAACTGCTCCTATTAACATACATGCAACAAAATTTTTTTGTTACGCGTCCGATAGAAGATGAAAAGGGGTATTTCCAAATTGGTCTCTTGCATCTTTATATAAGGGGGAGATTTTTTCTTGAAAAAGTGCTGTTTGCGCTTCAGTAAGGGAATAGATTTGACCACCTTCCTCAACTATCAATTTCTCCGCTATTCTAACATCTGTTTCAATTTGATTTCGTTGCCACTGAATCGCTTCTCCTGCAGCTTTTATAATTGCCTGTTTCAATGGCTCAGGCCAGAGGTAGAATTGGCTTCTATTGCACATGATAGCACGTGAAATATAGAAGTGATTAGAGAGCGTATGGTGTTTATGATATTTATGAACACCATAAGTAGTTGTGTTGGTATAAGGGTTTTCCTGCGCGTCTAGTACACCTGTTTGTATATCTGTTATGGCTTTTGTGAGATCCATTCTGATCGGGCTCGCGCCGAGAAGTTCGAAAAAACGAGAATGAATATCGCTGGGTAACACCCTTATCTTCAAATCCTTCATATCATCGGGGTGCTTAATTGCTCCAACCGAGTTAGATATCTGACGAAACCCGTTTTCCAGATAGCCTAGTATTTTGAAGTTTTTTCTGTCTTCAATTCGGTTTGTTAAATAATGCCCAAGAGCGCCATCCATTGCCCGTCTAGCATGCACGTTATCTCGGAATAAAAAAGGTAAATCAACAAAGCCAAGCTCAGGCACATCATCTGTAAGATAACTTGTTGACTGATAGGTTACCGTTAATATCCCTTGATCTGTCATCCATAAAATATCTTCGGATTTATATCCTAAATCCATGACATTATAGACATACTGAACATCTACCAAATCAGGAAACAGGTTCGAAATTTTATCTCCCATTATTTTAAGGGACTTTGAAAAAGACGTATTCTCAGGGCCATAGCCCGCAAAAATAATTTGAAATCGTTGCACGTTCTTTAACCTTCTTTAAAATCTATAAGCTAAACCTAGGGCGAGCTTTGATAGTTGTCACCATTAAATTAGAATTTATCCGTTATTTACCAGTGAGATGCGCTTTTATTGAGTTCCATCATATGCAATACTAGGTCAATTTATTAAAGCACCATGCACATTTCATATTGAGTTCATGCTATGTTGGCGAATGAATCATTTTAAGGAGTATATAAATGCATTGGACAGTTTATCTTTCTGGCGAAATACACACAGACTGGCGAGATATAATTGAACTTCAATCGGCTACCGCAGAACTTCCTGTTTCATTTACTTATCCTGTAACAGATCATGCGGCATCTGATGATTGTGGTATTGAAATTATGGGCTCAGAGGAATCTAAGTTTTGGCATGATCATAAAGGTGCTAAACTCAATGCTATCAGAACTCGCACCTATCTAGAGCAGGCGGATATTGTTGTTGTCCGCTTTGGCGATAAATACAAGCAATGGAATGCGGCTTTTGATGCAGGGTATGCTGCAGCTCTGGGTAAACCCTTGATAGTGATGCATAGCTCAGACCACCAGCATGCACTCAAAGAAATAGATGGAGCGGCACTAGCGGTAGTTGATACACCACAACAAATAACGCGAATACTAACCTATGTTATCAACGGAATATTATAAGAAAATTCTATTATCAATATTATAAAAATATTGTGAAATTAAGAAAAGAGCTTGAAGGAGTTACGATGGCAATACGGTATTTAAAAGAAGGTAAATCAGCATTAGAGCGTTCCGAGGATGATGCTAAGGTACGTCAGATTGTAGAGACAACACTTAGCGATATTGAATCCCGAGGCGATACGGCGGTACGTGAGCTTGCCGAAAAATTTGATGATTACTCACCTCCTTCTTATCGACTGTCAGAGGGCGAAATACAATCCTTGATTTCTGAAGTATCACCAAGAGATATTGAGGATATAAAATTCGCACAAACGCAAGTGCGTAAGTTCGCAGAGGCACAGCGCGCATCCATGCAAGATATCGAGGTTGAAACATTGCCTGGCGTAATTCTTGGCCATAAAAACATACCTGTTCAATCTGTTGGTTGTTATGTTCCAGCAGGCAAATTTCCAATGGTTGCCTCTGCTCATATGTCTGTACTTACTGCATCCGTAGCAGGTGTACCGCGCATTGTTGCATCTACTCCCCCATTTCAAGGCAAGCCAAATCCCGCAGTTATTGCAGCTATGCATATGGGGGGTGCACATGAGATTTATGTACTTGGTGGAATGCAAGGAATCGGCGCTATGGCGCTTGGGACTGAGACGATAGAGTCAGTTCATATGTTGGTTGGACCAGGTAATGCATTTGTGGCGGAAGCAAAAAGACAGCTATTCGGAAAGGTTGGTATCGATTTATTTGCGGGACCTACAGAAACAATGGTTATAGCAGATGAAACAGTAGATGCGGAAATATGCGCAACCGATTTATTAGGTCAGGCGGAGCACGGTTATAATTCACCAGCAGTTTTGTTGACAAACTCGCCAAAACTCGCAAAGGATACCTTGGAAGAAATAGATAGACTTCTGAACATTCTGCCAACATCAGATACAGCTTCTGTAAGTTGGCGTGATTATGGAGAGGTCATTGTCTGCGATAACTACGATGAAATGCTGCAGACGGCAGATGAGATAGCATCAGAACATGTTCAGGTAATGACTGATAGAGATGATTGGTTTTTAAAAAAGATGACCTGTTATGGGGCGTTATTTTTGGGACCACGTACTAACGTTGCTAATGGAGACAAAGTGATCGGAACAAACCATACACTGCCAACCAAGAAAGCAGGAAGATATACTGGTGGCTTGTGGGTTGGTAAATTTTTAAAGACACACTCTTATCAAAAAATCACCACTGACGAAGCAGCTGCCGAAATAGGGGCATATGGCTCGAGGTTGTGCATTTTGGAGGGGTTTGTTGGACATGCAGAACAATGCAATGTTCGCGTAAGGCGATATGGGGGTCAAAATGTTGGTTATGGCGATGCGGCGGAATAATAAGGGCGTGTAATATGGAATTATCACTGCCACGCACACCCTCTTTCAACTTGGCTGGAAAACGAGCTTTGGTTACAGGCGCTTCATCTGGTATTGGTATTGGTTGTGCGGTCGCCTTATGCGAAGCAGGTGCTTCTGTCACGCTGGCGGCTCGTTCTAAGGACCGTCTACAGCAATTAGAAAGCCAAATGATATCGCTTGGGTGGGATGCAGCGGCCAGTCCAATGGATGTAACGGATATTGATGCAACAAGAGGGATGATTGAGAGCAAGCCACCGTTTGATATATTCGTAAATAGTGCAGGAATGGCAAGACATGGCGCAAGCCTGGAGACAAGTATAGAGGATTTTGAAGCTGTTTCTGAACTTAATATAAAGGCAGGTTATTTTTTAAATCAGGCTGTTGCCAAACAATTGATAAAAGCAGGAAAGCCTGGATCATTAATGACAATATCGTCACAAATGGCTGTTGTAGGTGGGATTGACAGAGCTGTCTATTGCGCAACTAAGCACGCTGCAGAGGGATATACAAAGTCACAGGCAATTGAATGGGGCTCACACCAAATACGAGTAAATACAATTTGCCCTACATTTGTTAGAACTGCTCTTAGCCAGTCAACATTTGCAAACCCTGAGCGAAAAAAATGGATTGAAAGTAAGATTAAGTTAGGCCGTGTTGCAGAAATTGAGGATATTATGGGCGCTGTCGTGTTTCTAGCCTCTGATGCAAGCGCCATGATCACAGGTACTTCTTTACTTATTGATGGGGGATGGACAGCGGATTAATATACCAAAAATTTGCTAAAAATATTTAAATTACAGGGAAAAGAAATGTTCCTGCCCTAATTCTTTGGAAAATTGGCACGTTTATTGAATAAAATTTAAAAAAGAGAATCTATATTCAACAATGCAACATAGATAGTCTGGAAAATCGATGCTAAAGAACTTATTGGGCAAGATAACAGGCAATAGTAAGCTATTGACAGGATTGCTGATAGCTACTCCGATGGTGGGTGTTGCATTCATTTTTATTTTATCTCACGCTTTATTTACTCCTAAACAGCCATCTTCAGAAGAGATAATTCAGTCCTTAGCTAGCAAAGCTAAGCTCGGGGGTGTGGATCTGGCGTCAGTTGGTCTTGAACTAGCTGTTGAAGATATAAAATCCGACAATCAAACAAAGGAACTAGATTACACCGTTACTGACGATGGATTAATTGTTTGGGATAAACACTATTACCACAAAATTATAACAACTTTTGTTACTAATGTTCAGGGTGGGGATGATACCATCGTTCGTGCAGATATAGCTATTTCTAGCTACTTGCCAAGCACAGTTGGAGAAAATTATCAAATGCAAATGTCAGCGCTTGAACCTATGATGGTATCAGCAGTTTTTAATTTTCTTGGCAATATGAAAAAGAACGATTTCATAGGTTCAGAAAATCTTAAATTTACATCAAACGGAATAAAAAATGTGATAAACGAGGCTTTGGAAAAACAGGACGCCCGTTACCTTGTTGACCATGTATATTTTTTTGAGCTAGCAATGAATGATGGGCAGCTGTAATTATCTAAATGTTCATTTGATAAGTTGAGGGTACCCATCTGAAGCTGGCATTAGTTTTTTCTATATATCCAACTGACGGGAATGGCATATGAAACGCTATAATCGGAACTTTGCATGATACTGCTTGTTCTACTAGCTTTTTTCGAGTTTTGACAGCCATTAGAGGGTCGTCATCCATAGAGAATTGCCACTCGAGATTAGCAAGGGATACCGCATAATGGGCAATAGTATCTGATAACATCATTAGCTCCTGGCCTTCACTCTCTACATGAAATGCCATATGACCTGCCGAATGTCCAAACGCATTTAAGGCAGTGAGTCCATCTACAATTGAAGCATCAGGTTCAATAAACCTGCATCTATCGGCTAATGGTATGACAATTTCCTGGAACATTTGCCTGGTTGGCTGTCTAAAATCTGGGATGGCCGCGTCACCAGACCAGAACTCGTATTCTGTTCTGCTAATTATAATTTCTGCATGCTTGAAGGTAGGCAAGTCATCTGTGGTAAGATTAGCAATATGATCTGGATGTCCGTGAGAGATTATTACATGTGTTACATTATCTGGACTGTATCCTGTTTTTTCTAGAAGTCTGTTATACCAGCCAGCAGTTGGACCGGGTGCTTGCTTGCCAAAACCTGGGTCAAACGCAATAAGCGCATTTGGTGTTTCAATTAGGGTCGGCACAAAATTATGCTCTAACTTAGGGTAGGGAAGTAAGTGTTCCTTTGCTACTGTCTCTATTTCACTTGCGCTCGCATTAGTTGCGGTAAAGGGATGCATGTCTTCGCGATGAAAATATCCATCTAAAATGTTGGTAATTTTGAAATGTCCTAGTCCAAACTGGTAGATGTCGGGTCTTAAATTTCTCTGTGAATCTGCCATCCCGCGCTCCATAATATTTATTATTGGTTCATATGTTCTAGCATTAATTGAGATAAATGATACTTATTTTATCTATAAAAGAGAAGAGTCAATTAATAAAAATTTCAACAATTCAGAATGTTAGGCATAAATTTCAGTGTTGATAATAAATTGGTGTTTATTCAAATGAGCTTAATAGGTTTTGATAAAACGGTAAAAAGAGGTATTTAAAAGCCTAAGGTTATGTCTATAAACCCGCAGTAGGGTGTCAAAAATAGGGAAGTAGTAAATTATGATGGCGTTCTTCTGGTCTAGAAAAAAGCTACTTTTTTTTGCCGTTCTTGTATTATCAGCAATTATTTTTGTAGTTAGTGATCATCTGGCGCGTAAGTACATACCGCAGCCGGGTTTTTCAATTGGCGCTCCTTTTTTGCTCATTGACCATCATGGTAGGCCAATATCCCAAACGGTATTTGAAGGGGAGCCTTCATTGCTTTTTTTTGGTTTTACTTACTGTCCAGAAGTGTGTCCAACTACGCTTGTTGATTTAACAAGATTAACCGAAGAGCTTAGCCTTGAAATTCCAATCTATTTTGTAACTCTGGACCCAGAGCGGGATACCCCTCAGCAATTAGCAGATTATCTTCCTTATTTTACGGATCGGATAACAGGTATAACTGGAGATATTGATGCGGTTTTATCGCTCGCAAAATCATGGGGCATATACCGAAAAAAAATACCAATCTCTAATGGAGATTATACAATTGATCACACTACCACAGTCTTTATGCTATCTGAAACGGGCAATTTTGCTGGAACAATAGCATGGCAGGAGGATCGTGAAATTGTAAAGCAGAAATTGATTCGATTATTCAGCGGATGATTGTTCTTTTATTAGAGCTGCGAGATGTTCAACATTATCAAGACCTAAATCTAGTTCTTTTTGTTTAATTTTTTGACCCATTTCAATAATAGCTTGATTATAGGGTGCTTCTATCCCGGCAGCCTGTGCTTTTTCCACAATAAATCCATTGATAGTTTCTATTTCTGTGCGCCGCCCTCTCACAAAATCCTGCAAGATGCAATCCTGTGCAGAGGGCCCGATATGCCCTGCAAGCGTATCTATAAGCAATGCTGGTAAATCGTTAGCTGTTTTCACCTCATGCTCGCTCAACCCCATAATGGGATAGGGGGTGAAGCCAAGCATATCGCCTATTTTTTGGGTTTCTTCTCCAATTTTAAGAATTAGCTCTCTCATTCCTGTGGTGTTTAGCCCTTCTTGTACAGGCCGCCCAAGGATAGCAAATGGCCCAAGGCTCATAGAATTCACAAGAAGCTTCATCCATTTTGCAGATTGAATATCATCTACTTTTACGACCGTGCCAGCATGTTTAAGCATCTCGAAAATGATGGGAAGATGACTATTGCTTTTATGTTCAATTGCAAACCAAGTTTTCTTATTTGGCGTATTGCGCTTTATCTGACCGGGGGTAAATAGCTCGCACGATAATTCTACAACGCAGCTTAGAACGCGCTCTTCTGATATAATTTGGCAGATATCATCAGTGGTCATTCCATTTTGTAGGGACACTAAAATACCATCTTCTGCTAAATGCGGTTTTATAAGCTCGGTAATCCATTTGGTATCATATGATTTTGAAGCCATAAAAATAATATCAAATGGCTCTGCTCTCTCAGCTAATTCGCATAAATGATAAATAGGAAGTTCTTGAGTTTTGGATTCATCTGGCAGTTGAATATTGAGCCCATTTTTTTGAATGGTCTCGACATGAGAAGGCCAGGGGTCGTAGCAGCTCATATCGACGCCAGCAGCTATCATGTCAGCTGCAATAGCACTTCCATTTGCACCTATACTAACAAAACAAATATTTAAAAGAGTATCCATAATCATTCTCATTTTAACAGTCTTAAAACTTGCAAAACATAGGCAGAATAAAACAAGTTGTATAGCGATTTAGCATTTTCATTGTAAATAATAATTGTTTTAAGGTAGATTTTCTAGCACTGAAAAACTTTCAACCCGCCAGTATCGCTAGACTGAACTCTGAAAATTGGTAATCTGGCAATATGCATTCAAATATAATAGCTTGTAATCACAGCTATGATTTAAAATAATCTTACAAAACCAAATATAGTAGGAAGAATATGTATAAATTACGATATAGTAAAGCCTCTCCTTATGTGCGAAAAATATTACTTTGTGTGCATCATCTAGGTTTGGAGAATAAAGTTACTATTGAAAATGCAGATACCAACGATCTACAAGATACACTGTATGATCAAAACCCCACTGGCAGAATTCCTATATTAATAAAACAAGACGGCACTTCGCTCTATGATAGCAGGGTTATCATGGATTTTCTGGAACGCCAGTCTGATAAGTTTCTGTTTCCAGAGGCAGGTAATGCAAGAGATATAGCGCTTACGCAGGCAGCTCTCGGCGAGGGACTGATTGATTCAGCCATTCTTTGGGTATATGCAGAAAGATATTCAGGCGACCAGCCAGTACCAGAATTATGGCGGTCTCGTCATCAGGAAAAACTAAAAAATGGATGTGATTATCTAGAACTAAACATTTCTAAATGGCACTCTGTCGAGCCTTATGCGGGCGCCGCAATAACGCTGACAGCTTGTCTTGGTTATTTATCATTTAGAAATGTTTTAAATTGGTCTGGGGACAGGCCGGCCCTAAAAAGGTGGTATCAGGAGATGGCTTTGAATTTACCGGGTTTTGATATTACAGCACCGGATTAGAAGGTGAATAAGAGTTAAATGACAGATATAATTTATGAGGGTTGGACTACACAGATACGCAAATGCAGCGATCAAGTTGCCAGTAGGCTAATCGAACAGTTTAAGGTAACCTTGGATGGTCAGCTCTATGATGACGTGCCAACGCCACTTGGTATACATTGGTGTCTTGGCCCAGAGCTAGAGCCATCGGGAAATCTTGGGCTAGATGGGCATGTTAAATTAGGCGGTATGCTTCCTCCCATTAGGTATCCGCGCCGGATGTGGGCAGGAGGGGAGTTACAGATATCAGATATATTTCAACCAGGCGACATGGTCGATAAAACTTCGATTGTAACAGATATACAACATAAATCAGGTTCTTCAGGCCAGCTGTGTTTTTTGACCATAACCCATGAATTTTTTGTCCAAAACCAGAAGTTTTTAACTGAAATCCAGCGCTTGGTATTTAAAGAAGACAGCCAAATGTATCTAAATAAGATCCCAACTAAAGGGGAGCCAGAGAAATTGTCAGAAAGCCGGGTAATAAAGGCCAGTTTTAAAACCGACCCTGTATTACTATTTCGCTATTCTGCCTTAACTTTCAATGGGCACCGAATTCATTATGATGTAACTCACGCAAAAACAGTAGAGGGACAGCCAGGTATAGTTGTACATGGACCGTTGCAGGCAAGTTGGTTATTAAATATGGCTGCGCGTCATCTTGGAGAGGTGCCCAGCCGACTTATATATAAAAACCTCTCGCCACTTTTTGTTGGGCAGGCGGCTTGCCTATCGGTCGCGGAAGAAAAAGATGGCAAAAGTCTGATTGTTTATTGTTGTGATGAGAGCGGGAAAATCACAATGAAAGGGGAGGCATTCATATGACTATATTCATGCCAATAACACCATTATTTGTGCCAGGCACCCGCTCTGATAGGTTTGAGCAAGCAATTCAGTCTGGCGCTGATACTATAATCGTTGATTTGGAGGATTCAGTCCCTCAATCACAAAAAAAGGTAGCAAGAGAAAATTTGTTAGGGTTTGATAAACGGGGGTGTAATTTATTTGTTCGGGTAAATGATTTGGATAGTCCTTTTGTTCGGGATGATCTTGCATGTCTTGAGAAATATGGAGAGGTTGGGATTATGCTTTCCAAATCTGAGGATCCACATGCTATTACCCAATGGCTCGAGCAGCATAGCGTGAAAAGACAGATTTTATGCCTTATTGAAACAGTAAAGGGATTCGCACATACAAGTGCCTTGATTCAGCATAAAAACGTTATTGGATGCGCGTTTGGGCATTTTGATTTCTCAACTGATTTGGGTTGTGAGGCAGATATCTCGTTATTGGCACCGTATCGTGCTAACCTTGTATTGCAAAGCAAGTTGCATGGAAAAGCGGCCCCGCTTGATTGTGTCACCGCAGATATTTCGCAGAAAGTTCAATTGAAATTAGACTGCGAGGATGCAAAAAGACGCGGATTTGGGGGAAAGTTGCTTATTCACCCAAGTCAGGTAAAATTAGCACAGTCAATTTTTCTGCCTAGCAAGGATGAATATGAAAAGGCTAAAAAACTGGTGGCAGTAACAGCCAGCCAAGCCGTGATACAGCATGAAGGAAGAATGATAGATAAACCCATTTTAAAAAAAGCAGAACAGCTTATTGAAAAATATGACAGGCTAATGGCAAGCAAGGTGATTGATGCACGTCAGTAAAGGCTTTTATCCTTAAGGGTGGTAAAAATCCCTAAAATTGTATATTTGAGTAGTTTATTTTTTGTCAAAAAGAATACTTCATGGTAGCGGTATGAAATGAGTTATGTATAACGCGCATTTTAATGGAATTCTCAGATGCAACAAAATCAGCTGATAGACCCGTTTGGACGCTTAGTGGATTATGTGCGCATATCGGTTACAGACAGATGTGACTTCAGATGCGTATATTGCATGGCAGAGCAAATGACATTTCTGCCAAAAAAAGAGTTGCTTACATTAGAAGAAATTGCAGATGTATGTGACAGCTTTATTGAGCTAGGAACCAAGAAAATACGTCTTACTGGAGGAGAGCCACTGGTAAGGCGCAATATAATGCATCTAATTAATCATTTAGGGGCACAGGTAAAAAACCAAAATCTGGAAGAGGTTACCATTACCACAAATGGAAGTCAGCTACCTAAATATGCAGTGCCTTTATTTGATGCTGGGGTAAGGCGCATCAATGTCTCAATAGATACATTACAGCCAGAAAAATTCACTCAGATCACACGGTGGGGAAAGCTTGATGTTGTTTTAGAGGGGCTGGTTGCAGCAAAAAAAGCAGGCTTGAAAATCAAACTCAATACAGTCGCTTTAAAGGGCGTTAACGATAACGAGCTATCTTCAATGTTAATTTGGGCGGGTGAGCAGGGCTTTGATATGACGATAATTGAGGTAATGCCAATGGGTGATATTGGAAGTGAGAACCGGCTAGATCAATATATGTCTGTTAGTGAGGTACAAAATAAACTCTCACAGAGTTTCAGTCTGCATGAAAGTGAACATAAATCGTCCGGGCCTGCTAGATATTTCAACGTTGGCGAGACGGGACAGCGCCTTGGTTTTATAACGCCATTGACGCATAATTTTTGTGAGAGTTGCAACCGCGTTAGAATGACATGTACCGGGCAATTATATTTATGTCTTGGACAGGATGACAACGCCAATCTTGCCCTTGCGCTTCGCTCAGGCGGAAAAGAGGGTTTAAAAACTGCCATTATAGAAGCGATAAGTCGAAAGCCGTTGGGGCATGATTTTGCAATTGAGCGCGGGTTATCCAATCAAGCTGTCTCAAGACATATGAGTGTCACCGGAGGATAGATAAGGAGATGAGTGCTGTTCTAGATGAAATGCGGTCTCTTTCTAGAACTACCGGACATGGCGCTATTTTTGGTGTTGCTGGTTTCTCCGGGTCGGGAAAAACAACCCTTGCAGAAAAATTAATTCGCTGCTTTTGTGAGAGAAATATTGAAATAGCTGTTGTAAAACATGCCCATCAATACTTTGAGGCAGATCATGAGGGTAAAGATAGCTATCGCCTTCGCGAGGCAGGCTCTCGTCAGGTGATGGTGTCTTCTGTTGCTCGCTCAGCTTTGTTTATCGAAAATAAACTTCAAGGAGAGCCAAGCCTTACAGAATTATTACATCGCCTTGAGCCCGCAACGCTTGTGCTTGTGGAAGGATTTAAAAAAGAGGCTATCCCAAAATTGGAAGTTTGGCGTGAGGCAAACCGTTCTCCTTTATTATTTTTGGAGGATAAAACAATATTGGCGATGGTATCGGATGATGAGATAAAGGGCTTGCAAATACCTCGTTTTAATATGAATGAAATTCAGAAAATTGCTGATTTTATCATTTCGACATTAAGCTTATATTTAACAGATGTTCGACTATCATGATGATTGAAAAAGCAAAATCTGTATCTGAGGTTGCTCGCTTATTACAACAAACAATAAAGCCGCTTGAAAAGTACGAGGAAATTAGGCTTAAATCTGCAACTGGCCGGATTTGCGCTGAAAATATGGATAGCCCAATGGCACTTCCAGCTCGCAATAATGCTGCTGTAGATGGGTTTGCCTTTCATTATGATTGGGCAATCGCCAACCCTGAATTTACATATAACGTGGTTGCAGAAATTAGGGCAGGGCATCCATTTGACGGACCAGTTTTGCAAGGGCAGGCAGTTGCTATTTTTACGGGTGCTATTGTTCCAGATGGACTTGATTGTATTGAAATGCAAGAAAACTGTATTATTGAAAGCGAAAATAGGGTGAAGATTGCCACAATCGCCAAACAAGGATTGAATATCCGAAAGGCAGGCGAAAATCTTAGTAAGGGTGAGCAAATAATTCGCAAAGGCGGGAGAATTACGCCAGCAGAAATTGGTCAATTATCTGCTATTGGAAAATCAAAAATATCCTGCTATTTAGAATTATCAGTTGGCGTGCTATCCACTGGGGATGAGGTTGTAGATGCGTCTGATACATTAAACAATAATAGTCTGAATGTGGGTCAGCTCTATGATACTAACCGCCCGATGCTTTGCTCTCTAATTTGCCAAGATAATCATTTATGTTCTGATTATGGAATTGTGATAGATGATAAATCCAGTTTGCAGAGAGCGTATGAGAAGGCGCTGGTTGAAAATGATGTTGTCATTTCCTCTGGCGGTGCATCACAGGGCATTGAAGACCATACCCAAGAGGTACTAGCCGCTCTTGGGTTTGAAGTAATTTTTTGGCGGATTGCGATGAAGCCAGGCAGGCCCATGGCAGTTGGAAAACGTGGCAATAAGCTTATAATATGTCTGCCAGGAAACCCAGTTGCTACGTTTGTGTGTTACCGATTAATCGTAGCTCCGCTTCTTGACCGCTTGCAAAGCGGGTCTGTGAGGCACCCTCTTCGTATTGCACTTCCGGCGTTATTTAGGCATAATAAAATAGCAAATAGAGCTGAATATCTAAGAGCCAAGCTGGTGCAAGGCGATGATGGTAGAACTCATATTGATTTGCATGGCAGAAAAGGTGCGGGAGTTATCTCGTCTCTTACAGGGGCGGATGGTTTGGTCGAAATACCAAATGAAAATTCAGGAGTTGAGCCTGGCATGATACTTGACTTTTTGCCTTTTATGGAAAGATGCTTATGAAAATTCTTTATTTTGCATGGGTGCGTGACAATATTGGCTATTCTCAAGAGGAATTATCCTGCCCAGAACATGTTAGAACAATTAACCAGCTCGTAGAATATCTAAAACTACAATCAGAGGGTCACGCGCGTGCTTTTAACGATATGAACGCGATACGGGCTGCTAGAAACCAACAATTTGTTACTCACGACACTAAGCTGTCAGATGCAGACGAGGTGGCTTTTTTCCCGCCTGTAACAGGAGGTTAAAATGATTAAAATTAGCATTCAGCAAGAAGATTTTGACGTATCCTCAGAAATAAACTCAATGAATTCAAAAACAATTGGCGCTATAGCAACGTTTTCAGGCATTGTTCGTGATAGCTCAGAATCCAGCTCTCTTATTTCACTTACTCTTGAGCACTATCCTGGTATGTCAGAAGCCGCACTTAAAAAAATAGCTAATGCAGCTAAAAGAGAATGGTCATTAGAGGCGGTCAGAATAATTCACCGGGTTGGCAGGCTGCTGCCAGAGGATACCATTGTGTTTGTTGGATGCGCTTCGGCTCATCGGCAAGCTGCATTTGATGGCTGTCGCTTTATTATGGATTTTTTAAAAACCGACGCCCCTTTTTGGAAGTCAGAAGAAACACAAGAAGGCAGTTTTTGGATATCCGAACGCGAAAAAGATAAAAAAGCATCAGAAAGTTGGCTATTGAAAAATACCTAGAAAGCAAAGCTATTCATTATTTTTAATAAATAGATTTGGATAAGCGGTTTCTTCATTGTTAGTTATACCCGTTTCAGATATCTTTTTTGTAAAACAACTTCGCGTATTTTTATGACAAGCAGCGCCAACCTGGTCTACCAGAAGCAAAATACAATCCGTATCACAATCGGCTCGAATTCCTTTTAATTTTTGAATATGTCCAGAGCTGTCGCCTTTGCGCCATTCAGATTGTCTAGAACGCGAATAATAAATAGCGCGTTTTTGTTCTAACGATTTAAGCAATGTTTCTTTTGACATCCAGGCCATCATTAACACCTCGCCGCTGTCCCATTGCTGGGCAATTGCAGGGATTAATCCGTCAGCATTAAAATTCAATTGCTCCATAAAGTCTGTCATTTTCTTCTCATCAGATAAACATAGTGGATCTTACAGTTTTATTTTGTATCACTATTAATCCAAAGTGAAACTATTTATAATCGTCGTTACCATGTAAGTTTTATTTTATAAATCCGATTAGCAGCACGCCTTTAATATAAAGATACTCTTATTACACACCTCAAATGATATAGATCATCACTAACCCTTTGAAAATCTTTGACAGCTGGCATCACAAGGCGTATTTAACAACCAGAATTCATTCTGTGAAGTAGCAATTGCGGATTAAGTAAGAATATAGGCTATAAAAAATAGAGTGAAATGAGGTGTTTAACACCCTGTTCGAAAGAAACCCATATGGCAGACCCGATTAAAATACATTCTGCTCTTGCAGAGGCGATGTTAGCGCGCTCCTATGATACGATGACACCTGTTCAGGAGGCGGTACTCGAGATAGAGCAACCAGACGCTGACCTACTTGTATCTGCACAAACAGGTTCAGGTAAAACGCTTGCATTTGGATTGTCTATCGCTACGACTTTGCTAAAAGAGAATACAGACTTTGGTCGCCCTAACCTGCCTTTAGCATTGATAATTGCTCCAACCAGAGAACTTGCATTGCAGGTAAGGAAAGAGCTTGAGTGGGTGTATGCACGCACAAGGGCACAATTTGCCTCTTGTGTTGGAGGTATGGATCCAAGGGCAGAGCGGAGGACGCTGGAGAATGGCGCTCATATTGTTGTTGGGACCCCCGGAAGATTGAGAGACCATATCGAACGTAGAGCACTAGTTTTGTCGGATATCAAAGCTGTAGTTCTAGATGAAGCAGATGAAATGCTTGATATGGGATTTCGCGAAGACCTAACTTTTATTCTTGAAAATGCACCTGTTAGCCGCAGGACTTTGCTATTTTCAGCTACAGTTCCTGCCCAAATCACTAAAATGGCGCGGACATATCAAAAAGAAGCCATTCGCATTTCGGTTTCGTCTAGGAAATCACAGCATCTCGACATTAGGTATCATGCAATAAAAATTCAGCCGTCTGATAGAGATAAGGCGATCATCAATCTGCTTCGATATCATAATGTATCAGGCGCAATTGTTTTCTGTAATACGAGGGCTGCAGTAACCCATTTAGCATCTCGTTTGAATAATCGCGGATTTTCGGTAGTTGCGTTGTCTGGCGAATTATCTCAGAGAGATCGAAATTTTGCTCTGCAATCTATGCGAGATGGAAAAGCTGATGTGTGTGTTGCAACTGATGTTGCAGCCAGAGGAATTGACTTACCAAATCTAGATTTGGTAATTCACGCAGATTTACCGCAGAGTGATGAGGCTATGTTGCATCGCTCTGGTCGCACAGGCCGTGCGGGGCGCAAAGGTATTTCCGTTGTTTTGATCCCAACTCGCAACTTTAAACGTGTTGAGAGGATGTTTCAGAGTAATGGTATTCAACCAAGCTGGGTGACACCACCTTCAGCCGAACAAATTGTTGAAAAAGATAGAGCTAACTTACTGAAATCAGAATTACTAACAGCTCCAATGGATGAGTCTGAGGCTGATATCATCCAGAAAATTATTGAGGAATATTCACCAGAAGCTATAGCCTCTGCGTTCGTTCGCAGTATTATGGCAGGTAAGTCAGCTCCTGAAGAATTACTAGTTTCAGGTTCTACTGGGCCCGCTGATTTTTCTGCTTCAACTTGGTTCGAGCTCTCTGTTGGTCATAGGGATAACGCAGAGCCTCGTTGGCTCGTTGCCATGCTATGCAGGATTGGCAATATGGATAAATCCTTAATTGGGGATATTCAAATTCATAACTCTACTACTTTTATTGAAATTGCTGCAAATGGCGTTAAGCAATTACTTGCTGAGATAAAACCCGATTTTTTACTTGAAGGCAAAATTCACATTAAACAAATGTCAACTCCGCCAGAGCGTATTTCAATGGTTCGGGAACGCAAATATTCTTCTTCAAGAAGAGGTGGCAGGTCAGGAGGCGCATCTAGTTCTGACACCAGACAATATGCCAGATCTGGAGATAGCAGAAGTAAGAGTTCTAAATCAGAAAAGCAACGGTTTGAAAAAGCAAATTCGGTTGGTTTTGATAATAAACGAAAATCTAAGAAGTCTCACTTTTCAGATGCCAACGTCTCAAGAAAACAAAAAGAAGCTTCAACAACTCTTAAATTACGCTTAACCGGCAAAAAAGAGGATAAAGCTGAAAGATATAGTTCTGGTGGCCAGCCTGCCCAAAACAAGCTGAAGAAGAATAAGACATCGCGCAGAATAGGGGGTGGTAAAGCGCCCTTGCGGCGAAGCCGTTCTGATTAATTGTTAAGGCGCTGTCGTAATTCAGCGATATTTTTTGCGCCCATTTGCACAAGGGCATTGCTAATTTCATCTCTAAGAATATCTACAACATGGCCACCGCCTTCCTTTCCAATTGCGGCTATGCCGTATAAGAACGGCCTGCCAACCAGTACAAAATCAGCGCCCAATGCTAAAGCTCTCAATATGTCTAATCCAGAGCGAATACCACTGTCAAAAACAATGGGGAAATCAGGGCCTACAGCTTGACGAATGGCTCTTAGAACAGAAATAGAAGCAGGGTTTGCATCAAATTGCCTTCCGCCATGATTTGAGACGATAATGCCATCTACGCCAGTATCAATGGCTCTCAAAGCATCAGATGGTCGCAATACTCCTTTTAAAAGAAGACAACCATTCCAGTGTCCTCTGATTTCCTCTAAATAATTCCAGCTCAGCGAGCCGTGTAGCTGTCCTGCGATGAAATTAGATACAGATTCAGCGGTATTTTTTGGGGCATATCTCTCCATATTTTTAAATTGAAGTCTTCCTTTTAATCCCAGTGCAGCTAATGCCCATTTGGGATGTTGCAAGATTTGAAAAAGCATTTTTGGTGTTATTCTAGACGCGTTAGTGGAGCCAATTGGGGCTCCTGCCTTTCTCATTTCTTCGCGGCGACTAGGAGCTGGGACATCGCCAGTCACTACCAACACCCGCATATTAGCGTTTTCCGCTCTATCCAATAATGAAAGTGTGATATCGCGATTACGAGGTGCATAGAGTTGAAACCAGCCATACCCTTTGCTTTTTTCCCCTATATCTTCGATGCTTGCTCCTGCGACTGTGCTCAAGGCATAGGGAATTTTCACCCGCACCGCCATCTCAGCAAGATAATGTTCAGATAATGGCCATATCATAGACGATAATCCGATAGGTGCTACTCCAAATGGCAAGGCATATGACTGTCCAAGGATTTTACATTCTAGATTTGGTGAAAAATGTCCGTGCATTAATTCAGGCGTAAATGTAATTTCGTCAAGTGCGTTCCTGTTGCGAGCCATCGTAATACCGCTACCAGTGCCAGCATCAAGATAGGCATGAATAAATGGAGGAATTTTTTTAGATGCAACTTTCTCTAAGTCTTCAATTCGAGGAAATTTTGACATTAAATTATTTACCATAAATAAAAATACCTTTTCTTTGGATGATATCAAATCAACATCAGATATTAAGTCATTGGCGAAATTTCAAATTAATAAACTAAACCCTAATAAATGGTATAATCAAGCTTAGATTACTTGAAAGTCTATTCAAGCTAACTCCAACTGCAAGATGTTGGCTCTGGGCTCACTCCGTGAAAAACACCATTAGCGATTGATTTAAATCGTTCCATATGTTTGCTAATGTCGCAACAATCCTACATCGTGAAAATACAGATTGTGTTTCCAATCACTATTCAAAATTATATCAAATATAAAATGAAGGTCTCGGAAAGTAGGAAAACCGAGACCTTCGTTCTGGGGGAAGACTTTAGTTAAGTCTCAATATATACACTTGTAGATATTGAATAGATTTGCAAGCAGAAATTTATTTTATTTAAATTAAAAAATAGCTGTTTTCTAAAGGATTCCAGTTGCACCGTTTTTAAAAATGGGTGTTCTTTGACCTGTAAGAAACAGGGCAATTGTAAGTTGTTCTCTCAGCGTTTCTATAGAATTTTGTAAGTGTTCTTGTTGAATGTTTAAATCCTCTGTTTCGAGAGCTTTCAATAGAAACGACGCACTACCGCCCATATGACACCCTAGCCATAGTAATTTAGCTAAATCAAGACCATCTCGTAACCCACCGGACCCAATTAGTGTTACATTCTTAAGAGAATGGCGGATCTCTGGCAAAACGTCAGTAATTAAATGGCCCCAGTCAAGGAATGGTGCATAGATATTACGTTTATTCTCTGGAAGTCGCTCAGCCTCTATTCTAGCCCAGCTTGTTCCAGCAGCACATGCGACATCAATATGGTTTACGCCTACATTTTGCAATTTTTTAGCAACAGGTAAACTAATGCCTGCTCCAACCTCTTTCACTAAAACAGGGCATGGTAAATTCCCCACCGCTTTTTCAATCGCATTTAGTACACCTCGCCAGTTACGATCCCCTTCGGGCTGAATTATTTCCTGAAGTGGATTTAGATGAATTGCAAGCGCATCTGCTTCAAGGTCATCAATTGCAGCTTTGGCAAGGTCTAGTCCATTTTTCTGAGCGAGCTGCACACCACCAATATTGCCTATAAGAGGTATCTTAGGTGCTAATCTCCGTAATTCACTCTGGCTTCTATTGTGGGCTATGCTGCTGCGCTGGCTTCCAACGCCCAATGCTACCTTGCACTGGTTTGCAACCTCTGCGAAAGCAAGGTTTAACTTATCACCTCGCATAGTACCACCAGTCATTCCAGTTATCATGAATGGAAATGCGAGTCTCGTATTTAAAAATTTGTATGTTGTGTCGATCTCACTAAAATCTAACTCAGGAAGTGCGTTGTGAGGCAATGTAATTAGATCAAGAGGGTGTGGTCTTAAGGACTTGGATGCATCAGATTTTGCTAAATCGATATGAATATCTTTTCGGTTCGCGGAAATTAGGTCTTTTTGAGTAGGTTTTGTCATGTGAATGATGTCAGTTGCTTCTAGCTATTTTGTTTGAATATGGCCGGAATACGACGTCTATCAGCATCATATGTGGAACTGTTAATGCGGCAAGACCAATGAAAATAGTTTGCAACGCTGCATTACTAGGGGTCATTTCTAAATGTAAATGCCAATATAAGCCTCCACCCATTAGCCAACTGGCACCCGAAAGAAGAAGCGCGCTTTTTATTAAAACCCAGTTGGTGCTGATAGGCTGCAATTGTTTCCAAATAAACATAAAATGACGTCTGCTATGAATTAAGCAAAAGTAAACCGCAAATGTTATAAGAGGAGAAGCCATCCATGCTAGGATAATCAATCCGATGAGCTCAAGACCGACAAAATAGTGCTTTTTTGAACGCAGTGTATGATTTAAATGCAAAGCTGTTCCCCCAACCCAAAATAATATTAGTATCGTCATGATATCCCATAAAAAGGGGGTCTGGCCGTTTGTTAATATAGAAAAAAATTCTGTCACCTCTTCTTTGTGAATTACTGGTAACCAAATAGCAACAATTCCTCCATGTGCAATCACATGTGACCATTTTAATCGGGTTGGGCTAGCAGAGTAATCAGCTAATCCAAAATGTATTACACTGATAATTAGGAAAAGAAGAAGTGAAAACCTAGGGATTTGATACCAAACCAAAACAACAATTATTGCTAGTAACAAGTAGCAGAATAAAACGCCTGTCAACCGAATGATTTTCTTGGTAGAGGGGAGCATCGATAAAGAAATAGCAGCATCAAAAGCGCCGTGTGGTAAACCAATAAAAACGACGAATGCTAAAGCCCACCAATCCATTATCGTCAAGCTCATTTGGTTATCCTTTGTTGCAAACCTATCATAAGTCTAAAGGCATGGCGTATAAATAACCATTTTGGCATTGAATAAATAACCAATGCATAATCACTAATCCTAGCGTCACCGCTTAAAAAGCGTGCGAATGCATCACCTCTCAAGGATTTAGCAAGTTTAAGAAATAGATGGGGCGCTTTTTCTGGGTTTGATTTAAGGACAGCCAAGAACACGCTATCCATCCATAAATCATACCTTTTATGAGGGGATGTAGGGTTTGTATTGTGGCTTGTGAGTTGTTCTATTTGCTTTTGAATAAAACAAAATGCGTACCCAGATGATGGTCTGATAGCACCAGCATTACTGCCAATTGCTAGCAGGAACGGATTGTTATCCACGCGGCTTACTCGTCCCATCGGGATAACACCGCGCTCGCTATGGATAATCTCAAATTTATCAAGATTAAATACGGTGTCTAGATATTTCCTGATAGCAGTTTCGTAAACTTGATCAGGGTGAGTAGATGGGCTTAAAAATGTGGATTCTACCAATGCTGTATATTCATCATATCCAAGCACATACATAAAATGGATGCCATTTTCCTGAGATACTCTGAAATCCATCAAGATTGCTACATCTGGATTAAAGACAGGTTTAGCTGCACGAATTTCTAGCCCTTTAAAATGTTGAAGAAGTATATTTCTTTTAGCCAAAGGGGGACGCGAGTCATAAATAACGTCAAAATCCGACTGATGTTCAGACGTAATCAGAACGTTTTTTTCA
>CABXZZ010000013.1 GCA_902516825.1 uncultured SAR116 cluster alpha proteobacterium | reverse complement strand
AGACGCTCTCGTATCCTAGACAAATTTAAAAACATCCTCTGGGAAAGGATTAGTCAGCTCGCAGAGGTTATTTCATCAGAACATGGTAAAACATTGGATGATGCCATCGGTGAGGTGACAAGAGGACTTGAAGTTGTCGAATTTGCGACTGCTGCACCGACCTTGATGAAGGGAGAGTTCTCGGAGAATGTTGGTAGTGGTGTTGATAGCCATATGATAAGACAATCACTAGGTGTTTGTGTAGGTATTACGCCCTTTAATTTTCCTGCAATGGTTCCAATGTGGATGTTCCCTATAGCTCTTGCAACAGGTAATTGTTTTGTCCTTAAACCATCAGAGCGCGATCCTTCAGCATCGCTTTTGATTGGACAATGGTTGAGCGAGTCAGGGCTTCCAGATGGTGTTTTTAATGTCGTTCAGGGAGATAAAGTGGCTGTGGATAGATTAATCACTCATCCTGATGTGAAGGCCATTAGCTTTGTTGGTTCTACACCCATTGCCAATTACGTCTATTCAACTGGCACGACAAAAGGAAAAAGAGTACAGGCACTTGGTGGCGCAAAAAATCACATGGTTATAATGCCGGATGCAGATATAGATATGGCAACAAGTGCGCTTATGGGGGCCGCCTTTGGTTCTGCTGGCGAGCGCTGTATGGCAGTGTCTGTTGCCGTCCCTGTTACAGATGCTGTGGCTGACGCGCTTGTTAAAAAGCTTACACCAAAAATAAAAGCGCTGAAAATTGGACCCGCTATGGATCCAGCCTCAGAGATGGGCCCATTAGTAACCGCCCAGCATCTTCAGAAAGTTACTGGATATATAGAATCAGGCGAGCTTGAAGGCGCTGATGTAATTGTCGATGGCAGAAGCTTTAAACAAGATAAGCAGGGATATGAAAATGGTTTTTTCATCGGTGGAACTTTACTAGATAATGTGCAAGAAGATATGAGTTGTTATCGTGAAGAGATCTTTGGGCCAGTGTTATCTGTTGTCAGAAAAAAATCCTACCAAGAAGCAATAGATCTTATCCATGCTCATGAATACGCAAATGGCACAGCTATTTTCACGCGGGATGGGGATACTGCAAGGAATTTCACCCAAGATATAGAGGTGGGTATGGTGGGGGTAAATGTTCCTATTCCTGTGCCAATGGCATTCCATAGTTTTGGAGGGTGGAAATCATCTATTTTTGGGGATCATGCAATGCATGGTATGGAAGGTGTTAGATTTTATACTCGAATAAAGACGACAACAACGCGTTGGCCAACTGGAATTCGCCAGGACCCAGAATTTAAAATGCCAACACTTGGATAATTCAAATTTGTATTTTTTTGAAAAATATTTTGGTGTGAAATTTTACCTAAATCAAGCTGTATAAAAGTATTTAAGGAGAAACAGGTTAATACCACCCCTGTAAAACCTAACAACATTGAATTATTTTAGATGCCTTTAAATGCTAATTAATAGCTTGAAACCAATTTTTGGGTGCTGGTTGGTACAAAAAAATTGCATTATAAAAGTCTGGAAGAGCATGATATTCTGGACCGTATAGCGGAATTATGGTTTGTAGGTGTTGGACATGAGAGTGAGAATTTTGTCACAGCAACCTAAGCCCAAGTTGGGAAATTTGATTATGTCTCCATATTGCAAATAGTCTATAGCAAAGCATTTATGCTGATAAATAAGCTTATTAGAATTACTCAAAGGGCCGTGAGTCATGCCTTTTTTATAAATTCAGGTTCTGAGTCATTTGAAACAGCTTTAAAAATAACCATTGCCTATCACCGCCACTTATAACAAAACGGGTACAGATAGACGAGCTAACCAGTTTTATCTTAATTAGAATAATAGCCTTATAACTATCTTCTCATTTTAAATTCAAAGTTGCTTATCTGCTGATAGAGTGTATTCGCAGGTAGAAATATCGATGGGAAACTACGATGGTTTGGTGCATCTGGCCAGGCTTGAGGCTCCAAACATAATCCGGAGAAAGGTGCATAAGAGCGCTTGTTATACCCATTAGGTGTAGAAGATAGATGATGTCCAGTATACAATTGTAATCCTGCCTCAGTAGATGATATTGTCATAGTAATATTTGATAAACTACTAGATAGAATAGCAACTTCCCGAAGTGCAGTTTGTGATTTACTTAAGCAAAAATTATGGTCAATCGCTTTTTCACTGCATGCCACAATCTGGGTTAGTTTGCGGGGGCGCAAGAAATTGAACCGACTATTTGAGACTAATTTAACCTCGCCTGTGGGAATGGATAAGTCGTTAACCGGAAGATAGTGTTTTGCACGAATTTGCAACTCATGGGCGGATATATCACCACTCTTATCAAGACAAAAATAGGGATGTGACGCAAGATTACATATACCATCCTTATCCGATATTGCCTGCATCGTGATTTTAAGACACATCGGAGGATTTATTTCATATTTTACCTTAAGATGGCATTTACCAGGAAATCCCATATGACCGTCTGGCTCGCTCAGAGCAAAAGTAACTGAAGTGTCATTATTTTGTTCCACTTGCCAATTTTGAAAAGCACAACTTTCGGCACCGCCATGTAAGGTTTGGATTGAATGCTCATTTTTATCAAATTCGCACAAATTATGTCCTATTTTGGCCTTCCCATATGCAATTCGATTAGCAACCCTTCCAACGATAGCGCCCAAATAGCTATTATCATTTAAATAGTCTGCAATGTCAGGAAAACCCAATATTAAAGGAATTTCGTTCTCTACCATTCGAATGTCTACTATTCGTGCACCATATGAAATGAAGGTCGCATTTAGATTATCATTTCCTATTTTTATTGGCTTCATGTCAAAAACGCCCTAGGCAAAATGCGTTCAAAGATTATTTTTCTGTCTGGTCAATTCATCATAATTAATGAGCAAAAGTGACCCGTCCTTACCCTCTGTTAGAGCAGTTTTGGATTCAACCCAATCCCCGTCATTTGCGTAAATTAACCCATCTATGAGTTTCATTTCTGCTTTATGTATGTGACCGCATACTACCCCATCGCATTCTTTTTTTCGTGTCTCATTCATAAGGCCTATTTCGAAAGCAGATAAGAAAGACACTGCCTGCTTAACTTTATGTTTGAGAAATTTCGATAAGGACCAATATTCAAGTCGAAATAAACGCCTAATAGCATTTAAAACACCGTTTACACCGAGTAAAATTGTGTACAGACCGTCGCCGATAAATGCTAACCACCTTACATGTTGAATTACGCTATCAAACAAATCGCCATGCATGACCCATATTCTTTTGCCATTTTTAGTAATGTGAACATCATCCATCATGATTTGGATTTCGCCAAATTTATGCTCCACAAACTGTCGGATAAGGTCATCATGGTTCCCTGGAATGTAAATAACCTCGGTTCCAGCTCGTGACATTTCCATTATTTTTTGCATAACGTCATTATGTTCTTGTGGCCAGTACCATCTTTTCCTAAGTCGCCAGCAATCAATAATATCTCCAACAAGGTAAAGCTTTTTAGAATTTGTAATAGAGAGGAAATGCAGTAATTCAACCGCCTTTGCACCTTTGCTTCCGAGGTGTATATCTGAGATCCAAATCGTCTCAAATTGATGAATTATTTTTGTGTTGGATAACACGGGCTTTCCTCAAAATGATAGCAAAACTCCTTCATCATTGTTGTTAAATTAGGATTGAATAACCAGATAATGAAACTGTCTTAAATTTAAGTGTGTTGTGCAAACTCGAATTCCTTATATAGATGAGTGTTGTCCAAAATACGAGTAGTAACTAAAACCTTTATAAGTAAAAAGGTAAAAAAATGAACTTAATTTTCTAGTGACACTTGAAAATTTAGGTTGAGCATCATCATTTACTCTATGTAAACTTGAAAAAGTTATTATCTAGCCATCTTTCTATTCTGTCCTAACATATGATAACCCTGCTAAAATATCATAAAAAGAAAGTCTCTGCATGAGTCCTATCATATCTGTTAAAAACCTTACAAAAACCTATGACAACGGCTTTCAGGCTCTTCGTAACTTATCACTTGAAATTGAAGAAGGAGAAATTTTAGCATTACTCGGCCCAAATGGCGCTGGTAAAACAACTCTTATATCTGCAGTGTGTGGATTGTTATCAGTCCCTGAAAATAAGATAATAGTTGGTGGATTTGACGTTTCAGCAGATTATAAAAGTAGCAGATCTCTGATTGGCTTAGTTCCGCAAGAGATTACGATTGAGCCTTTTGAAACAATCAAAAATGCAGTTAGCTTCTCGCGCGGTTTATTTGGCAAGCGCAGAAACGATCCATATATAGACCAGCTTCTTAAAGATTTATCACTTTATGATAAAAGAGATGATAAGATTATGATGCTTTCTGGCGGCATGAAACGTCGGGTTATGATTGCGAAAGCATTAAGCCACGAGCCTAGAATTTTATTTCTTGATGAGCCTACAGCAGGCGTCGATGTGGAACTGCGTAAAGATATGTGGAAGGTAGTAGCTAAATTAAGACAATCTGGAGTCTCAGTAATTCTAACAACGCATTACATTGAAGAGGCTGAGGAAATAGCTGATAGGATTGGTGTTATAAATAAAGGGGAACTTCTTCTTGTCGAGGGGAAAAACGAGTTGATGCGGCGTATGGGTTCTAAAAACCTAACGATTGAGCTACAAAGTCCCGCTACAGAAATTCCATCAACCCTCTCTCATTATAATTTAACGTTAAGTGATGATGGATTGCAGCTTAATTATCAATATGATGTTAGAGCTTCAAAGACAGGTATTGTGGACTTGCTGTCAGAATTAAAAAAGGCATCATTTAAACTTCGGGATCTTCAGACTTCACAAAGCTCACTCGAGGAGATCTTTGTGAATCTGGTAAGGAATTAATCTTATGAATTTTTATGCAATCACTGCTATTTATAAATTTGAAATGGCGAGAACTTTTCGAACCCTACTTCAGTCAATAATATCACCCGTAATATCAACCGCGTTATACTTTGTGGTTTTTGGTTCTGCTATTGGTTCACGAATGGAGAAAATTGAAAATATCGAATATGGCTCTTTTATCGTGCCAGGCTTGATAATGCTTACAGTATTGATGCAAAGTGTATCTAACGCATCGTTTGCAATTTATTTTCCTAAATTTTTAGGAACTATCTACGAGATTTTGTCTGCTCCTGTTTCTTATATAGAAATTATCATTGGGTATGTTGGCGCTGCTGCAACAAAATCTTTCATTATCGGCATTATCATTCTTGTGACGGCGACGCTGTTTGTAGATGTGCAAATTGAGCATCCGGTAATGATGCTTTTTTTACTGGCACTTACATGCATTTCATTTAGTTTATTTGGCTTTATTCTCGGTATTTGGGCAAAAAGTTTTGAGCAGTTAAACTTAGTCCCTCTGCTTATTTTAACACCACTAGTTTTTTTAGGAGGTAGCTTTTATTCAATTGATATGTTGCCTCCAATCTGGCAGCAAATTACATTATTCAATCCAGTTGTATATCTCGTATCTGGACTACGCTGGTCCTTTTTTGGCACGGCAGATGTAAGCATTATGTATAGTCTTATTGCGATAAGTCTATTTACTTTTATTTGTGTTGGTATAATTAGTTGGATTTTCAAAACTGGTTATCGACTTCGCAAATAGGATTAAAACAGCAACATATTTCTCTCTTTTAGGAAAATATCTTCAACAAATCGCCTCTCATGCTTGGTCGTAGATGTTGGGCTTGAAATTAAACATGGCAATTAATCCGTCGTTTTTAATAATTTGTTGATTAAACTATAACTTTATTTCACCCTCAATTAATAAAAAGCCATCAAACCTTGAAGTTGCTGGCAGCCTATAAATAGGTGGTTACATATAGTAGCGAGTATAACGGTATGGCTCAGGCCAATATAAAAGAACGTATTAAAGAAATGAGGCTACGTGTGTTAGCTGAACCATTAGGCGAAACCGCAGCACAACTGGATGGCAACCCCCCGCCAAAAGAAGACATTTCACAAGATGGCATTAAGGTCTCTGCGGATAATCTAAAGAATGACACAACAGTGAGAGAAAAGACGACTCAGACGAGACAAGCGAAGAAACCCAAATCAGGTAAAAAGAAAACTGTTAAAAACTCTATGAAGCAGCATAGTGAAGACGCCACAGTAATATTGGAAAAGACGCCACAAAAGGAATCTAATGTAAACACAAATGGACAAGTAGAAGAATTTCAAAATGAACTCGCTCCTGACCAGTTAGACGAGCAAATAGAAGAACAAATTGGAGAAGCTAAAATAAATCCTAATACAGTGCCTAAAGAACCCTCAAATTTAACGGAGCCAATAGCTAACGATAAAGCCCCAGATGAGCATAAAAAATCGTCTGATAAAATTATTGAATTAACTGATAAATGGGTGGAGCTTGAAGTGCGCTCTCGGCTTTCAGGATTGGAAAAGCAGGAAAAGCAAACTCGTGCCATGCTAGAAGAGATTGTTGAAATCCTTGATAGGATAGAGACCACCAAACATAGTAAGCAAGCCTCTCCCCCGGTTTCCGAAAAAAAACTTGCTTCTACATCCCGAACTAGTCAAATGCCTAGAACTAGAAAGCGACAATGGCAAGATGCTATAAAACGCATATTCGTTGTGATAGGAACATTCGTTATATTTGCCGGAGTAATCTGGGGCATTTTATTATATTTATTTTTCGATATTTAATTCTAAGAAAGATGGTCTTAATATCTTTATTAAGATGCTATCAATAATTCTGTTCTGCATTTCATCGTGAATTCGACACCAAAGTTAGATTATGATATGAATTGCGTCAGTTGTGACTAATTGGTTCTTTTGCATACATGCAAGTATTTTCAGACTCTTTTATTACCGCCTTTTATTTGATTATTTCAGGTGACCCTGATTTGTTTGAGATCATTTTTCTTTCGATTAAAGTAAGTCTGACCTCCCTGCTAGGAAGCGTTATTATAGGGCTACCCCTTGGTGCATTTCTTGCCATTCACCGGTTCAAAATGCGCTCAATTGTTTTATCGGTGCTCAATGCATTGATGGGGATGCCCCCAGTCGTTGTGGGGCTAATCGTATATTTATATCTCTCCCGCTCCGGGCCTCTTGGTTTTTTAAGTCTGCTCTATACGCCAACAGCGATGATAATTGCACAAATGTTGTTAGTGATACCTATAATTGCCGCATTATCTGCACAAATCATAGAGGACCTTCATTCAGAATATAACGACTTATTTCGCTCTTTGAATGTCTCTACAACAAAAGCGGTAATTGCTTATATCTATGATGCAAGAATATCCCTATTAACTATTGTCCTTGCAGGGTTTGGAAGGGCAATTTCAGAAGTTGGTGCTGTATCTATCGTTGGCGGTAACATAGACCATCTAACTCGTGTTATGACCACAGCAATCGCCCTTGAGACGTCAAAAGGTAATCTTTCTCTCGCGCTTGCACTTGGTATCATCTTGTTAGCTATTGCACTCGGTGTGAATTTATTTGCAGCGAGAGCAAAATATTGGGTAACGGATAGGCAGGATGTCTGATACAAATTTAATAAAAACACAGTTGGAATACAATCTATTACCAATCGAGTATTGTTCAGTTTCATTTCATAAATCCGGGATTCGTTTGATTGACAGAGTTTCTTTTAAGCTTATTTCAAAGGGCATTACCGTTATATTAGGACCCAATGGTGCTGGTAAAAGTATTTTATTAAGATTGATGCATGGGCTTGATATCCCGAACGAAGGCAAAGTATTATTCGAGGGTGTTGTTGCAGATGAAAAGATAAGACGCAAACAGGCAATGGTATTTCAAAATGCTATTTTGCTCAGACGCTCAGTAATTGAAAATTTATCTTTTGTGGCAAATCTTCATCAGCCGAAAAAATCTTCTAATCTCATAGAATTGCTTGCAGAGGTTGGGCTTGCAGATAAACAACATATGCCAGCGAGACGATTGTCAGGGGGGGAGAAGCAGCGCCTCTCCCTTGCGCGTGCGTTAGTATGTCAGCCTGAATTACTATTATTAGACGAGCCTACAGCCAGCCTTGATCCTTATTCTGTTCAGATGATAGAGACGCTACTATCTAAATTCAGGCACCGAAATACCAAAATTATTTTTATAACCCACGATCTGAATCAAGCTCGCAGATTAGCCGAAGATATCATTTTTATTCACAAGGGAAAGCTAGAGGCATTTCAGCCTGCAGATGCTTTCTTCGAAAAACCAGATAGTGATTTTGCACAAGCTTTTATTTCGGGAAGATTAATTTTTTAGGGCTTTTTTGGGCACGTCCAAGCTATTTTGTATCATATGGATTTTCATAGCCGCCACCGGATGGTGTTTCAATGATGATTGTGTCAGATGGAAGACATTCAAATTGTACCCTACCTCCTAATTCTTCGATACTGCCATCCGCGCGCAAAACTGCATTTCTGCCAGTTTTGCCGTTTGCACCGCCATTTAAGCCCAATGGCTCGATAATGCGCCTGCCAGATAAGATAGAGACATCCATTTTTTGAAGACAGGTTATGTGTCGCTCTATACCATCTCCGCCTCGCCATTTACCCTCTCCTCCAGAGCCTCTCCTGATTTTGAATAAATTGAGCAAAACAGGATATCGTGATTCTAGGACTTCTGGGTCAGTGAGACGCGTATTTGTCATATGGGTATGCACCGCATCGCACCCATCAAAGCCATTACCTGCCCCCGCACCACCACAAATTGTCTCATAATACTGGAAAGATTCGTTGCCAAAGTTAACATTATTCATGGTACCTTGAGCGTTTGCCATTACATTCAAAGCTAGGAAAAGACAATCAGCAATAGCCTGACTAACCTCAACATTGCCCGCAACCACAGCGGCAGGGAAGCTAGGTGTTAGCATAGAATTTTTGGGTAGAATAATGTTAATCGGACGCAAACATCCAGCGTTAATAGGGATAACTTCATCTAACATAGACCTGATACAATATAACACTGCAGCTCTAGTAATTGGCTCTGGTGCATTAAAATTATCTGGTTGTTGAGTACTGGTTCCAGTGAAGTCGATAGTCGCAGTTTGGGTATTCTTATCTATCTGAATAGAAACTGAGATCTTACATCCCTGATCAAAAACGATTTCTGCATTTCCATCTACCAAAGAATTAATCATGCGCCTTACACAAGATTCTGCGTAATTTTGAATATGAACTTTGTAGATATGAACTATATCGTAGCCAAATTGAGAAATCATCGATGTTAATTCTAAAACACCTTTTTCATTTGCTGCAATTTGCGCTTTTAAATCCGCGATATTTTGGTCTGGATTACGACAGGGATATTTATTTTGAGTGAGGGTTTCGAAAATTTCTAGATGCAAAAATTTACCGTTGCTTACTAGTTTTAAATTTTCAAGAATGACACCCTCATCTTCAATATGAGTGGCAAGGGGGGTCATTGAGCCTGGTGCTGTTCCACCTACATCAGCGTGATGTCCGCGAGAGGCTACAAAAAATACAGGCTGTACTTCATCTTTATGAAAGACAGGTGTAATCACTGTAATATCTGGTAAGTGTGTCCCCCCATTATAGGGGGCATTTGTAACAAAAACATCCCCTTTATGCATTTTGGGGTGCGCCTGTATAACAGACGCAACTGACCTATCCATCGAGCCAAGATGCACTGGGGTGTGCGGCGCATTTGCAATTAAATCGCCATTACTATCAAAGACTGCACAAGAAAAATCCAATCGCTCCTTGATGTTCACAGAGCGCGCAGTTTGTTGTAACCTGACTCCCATCTGTTCTGCGATAGACATAAATGAGTTATTAAATACTTCTAGCAAAATAGGGTCTGCCTGTGTTCGCGCAACTAATGTTTTGTTTGCTCTCTGCTTGCAAGACAGAATGATACAGCCATTATCATCTATTGCTGCTTGCCATCCTGGCTGAACAAAAATAGTACCTATTTCTTCAATGATTAACGCAGGTCCTTTTATAATATTATCCATGCCTATCTGAGCACGATTAAAAAGATTTGCATCATGCCATGACCCATCGAAATATAATGGGCGTTTATCTATTGGCTTAGAGTTATACTTTGATTTGTCTAATGCAATTTTTTCAATTTTGGTTGAGCCACCGCTTGCTTCAACTTCTATAAAATCAAAAACTATAGATGTTCCTGACATTAAGAAGCCGAATTGTTCAATGTGCGCAGTTTCAAAATCTATTTTCATTTTTGAATAATTCGACACTGGAATCTCTATCGTACTATCGCTGTCTTTATATCTGAGGTGTCCAACACAACTAATATTAATATCTTTTTCGGGTATTTTTTGTTTCATTAAGTCTATTTGTGCATCCGTGCTAAGTGCCCGAATTATGTCTGACAGATTTGGGAGCAGGTTTTTATCAAAGATACTCTCTATTTGCTGTTGATGGTTGGATGTAATTTCAGCCAGACCCATCCCATAAGCAGAAAGCACACCCGCAAATGGATGAAGGATAATTTTTCTAATGCCAAGTAAGTCAGCGACAGCACAGGCATGCTGACCACCTGCTCCTCCAAAACAGGAAAGCGCATAATTAGAAATATCATGTCCTTTTTGAACGGATATTTTCTTTATGGCATTTGCCATATTTTCATTGGCAATTTTTATAAAACCTTCTGCAACTTCGCCTACAGACTTTCTGGATTTTTCTGCAATCCTATTTAGTTGCTCTATTGCAGCAGCTGAATTAAGTGCGGCTCCACCGCTCTGTCCAAAAATTTTAGGGAAATATTCAGGCTGTAATCTTCCAAGGACAAGATTGGCATCGGTTACGCAAAGGGGGCCACCCCTGTCGTAACAGGCAGGGCCTGGAGATGCACCAGCGGAATTTGGGCCAACCTGAAACCGCTCGCCATCAAATTGAAGGATCGACCCGCCACCTGCCGCAACGGTGTGAATTTTCATCATGGGTACGCGCATTCTTACACCAGCAATTTCAGTGTCAAATGCCTTCTCCACGAACCCTGAATAATGAGCAACATCCGTAGAGGTACCACCCATATCAAATGATATGATTTTATCAGCGCCTGAAAATGCACTTGTTTTAATAGCCCCAACAATTCCTCCAGCAGGGCCTGAGAGAATAGCATTGCGGCCTTGAAATAAATGAGCAGCTGTAAGACCACCAGACGAAGTCATAAATAACAAATTAAGCGCATCCAAGCTATTATCAAACGAGTTAGTTATCTGCTCAACATATTTACGTAATAACGGCGATAGATAAGCATCAATGATAGCTGTATCCCCCCTGCTGATAAATTTAATTAATGGGGAGACCTCATGACTAAGCGAAATCTGTTTGAAACCAATATTTTTGGCGATTTCGCCAACCTGTTTTTCATGCTTAGGAAATTTGTAGCTATGCATAAACACAATTGCAACAGACCGAATGCCATTGTTAAATAATTGCTGTAATTTAATTTTGGCTTGCACAATATCTAGGCGTGCCAATTCATTTCCATCTGCATCAATCCGGCACTCAATTTCGCTTACAGATTTATATAGGAGGTCTGGTTTTATAATAGCGCGAGAGAATAATAAAGGTCTTGCCTGATACCCAATTTCCAGAGCATCTGCATAACCAGAATTCGTAATTAGTCCAACAGGATCCCCTTTTCGTTCTAGCAAAGCATTTGTGGCAATAGTAGTGCCCATTTTTATGGATGAAATTTTAGAAACTGGTATCTTCGAGCAAGGATCCAGCTTCATTAAATTTCGGATAGAATGGATAGCTGCATCAGAATAAGCTTCAGGATTTTCGGATAATAATTTATCTGTTACTAATGAGCCTTCCGGTGTTTGCGCAACAATATCAGTAAAGGTCCCGCCTCTATCAATCCAAAAATGCCATTTACTCATTAGAATTTCTTGTTTTATAAGTTATGTTGGCGAATATGAAATCATATTGAATGAAACAAAGCTAGTTTGAATTTAATTTAGAAAAAATTTTTATAAATTCAGCAATATTTCAAGTTTAAGGTGGGCTGCTATAATAGTCTTATCTGGTATCGCATTAATCGATATTTTTTTATAACCAATGATTGTGAGAGTAATTATGATAAAACAAACAAACGGCTATTTCACAGAAGAAAACTCCATAGACGTCGTAATTCAGAGCATTTCTGATGAGTGCGAGCCAAGATTAAAAGAGGTTATATCAGTTATTATTCGTAAATTACATGAAGCTATCAAAGAGTTAGAGCCAACTCAGGATGAGTGGATGAAAGCTATTTTATTTCTAACAAAAACCGGCCATAAGACAGATGACTGGCGTCAGGAATTTATTTTATTATCTGACATTTTAGGGGTCTCTATGTTGGTTGATGCAATAAATAGTAGACGCCCAAACGGGGCATCAGAAAATACCGTTCTTGGACCCTTTCATTTAGCAGATGCGCCGTCATTGGAAATGGGTGCAAATATCAGCCTTGATGGTAAAGGTGAGCCAATGTTTGTGTCTGGTCGAATATTAGATGTTGAAGGTAGTCCAATATCCGGTGCCAGTATAGATATATGGCAGGCCAACGACGATGGATTTTATGATGTTCAACAAAAAGGTATCCAGCCTGATTTTAATCTAAGAGGTGTTTTTACAACTGGGCATGATGGCAGATATTTTTTTAAATCAGCAAAACCTAAATATTATCCAATTCCAGATGATGGCCCTGTGGGGGCGTTGCTTGTAGCATTGGGACGGCATCCTTATAGACCTGCACATTTTCACTATATCATAAAGAAAAAGGGCTATCAGACTTTAACCACGCATCTTTTTGATCCAGATGATGCCTATATACATTCTGATGCGGTGTTCGGCGTCAAGGAAAGCCTTATCGCGGAATTTAAGCGTATTGATAATACTAAGAAAATAGCAGAGCATGGTTTTAACCAGCCTTATTATGAGGTTGCGTATGATTTTGTTTTGGCAAGGTCTGGTTAAATTGGCCAAATTCGTATCACTTCAGGACGCTGTTTTAGATGTAATGACTGATGGTCTGTGCGTCGCATTGGAGGGGTTTACGCATTTAATTCCTCATGCATCCGCACATGAAATAATTCGCAAAGGATTTAAGAATCTTACTTTAGTTCGAATGACGCCTGATATTATATATGACCAGATGATAGGTATGGGCTGTGCTAGCAAACTAATCTTCTCATATGCGGGCAATCCTGGTGTTGGATTGTTGCGTAGGCTAAGAGATGCTGTTGAAAATCAATGGCCAGTTCCGCTGGAAATAGAAGAGCATTCACATGCCGCAATGGCAAACGCCTATGAAGCAGGTGCAGCTTCAATGCCATGTGCCTTATTTAAGGGGTATTTGGGCGCGGAATTAAGACAAGTAAATCCAAATATAAAGATGATTTTTTGCCCTTTCACAGGGGAGGAGCTTGCAGTAGTGCCATCTATCAGACCGGATGTCAGTTTTATTCACGCCCAAAAAGCAGATAGAAAGGGAAATGTTTTGATTGAAGGAATTATAGGTGTTCAGAAAGAAGCAGTGTTATCAGCTGCTAAATCAGTGGTTACAGTGGAAGAAATCATCGAAGACTTCGAGACCCATCCTAATGCAGTAATTCTTCCTCACTGGACAATTGATTATATAGCAGAAGTGCCAGGGGCTGCACATCCCTCTTACGCGCAAGGCTATTATGCGCGTGACAATGCAGCCTATAAAGAATGGGATACAATATCAGCTAACAGAGAACTCTATTTGAAATGGATGGCTGAGCATGTCATGCAACAAACCCCAGATGTTTTTGCGGAGCGCGTACGATTTACCAATCCTCAGAGCAAATAGATAAACAAAAGATGATCGCTGTGATGAATAATTATTCAGAAAGAAATGAATTCACCTCTTATGAAATGATGACTATAGCGGCCTCTCGTATGCTAAAATCAGATGATGTATGTTTTGTTGGTATTGGTGCACCGTCAGCCGCTTGCAATGTGGCGCGCCTTTCTCATGCACCTGACATCACGCTGATATATGAGTCAGGTACTATTGGGACGGCTCCAGATATTCTTCCTTTGTCAATTGGTGATGGTGAGTTATGTGATACAGCATTAACAACTGTGTCTGTTCCAGAGATGTTTCGTTATTGGTTGCAAGGCGGGCACGTTACAATCGGGTTTCTTGGTGCCGCACAGATTGATAAATTTGGAAATATCAACACAACTATTATAGGTGATTATCATAATCCTAAAATACGTCTGCCAGGTGGTGGCGGCGCGCCAGAAATAGCAAGTCAGGCAGGTCAGATTTTTGTAACAATGAAGCAATCTCTTAGAAGTATGGTGCCGAAAATTGATTTTTTTACCAGCTATGGACATGGTAATGGATATAACGATAGACAGAAGCTAGGAATAAAAACAACTGGTCCGACAGCACTCATTACCGATCTTGCTATTTGGAAGTCTCATCCTGAAACAAAGGAATTCATTGTTACAAACTTGCATCCAGGTGTTTCTAAAGAGGATGTACAGAAAAATTGTGGCTGGGAAGTTACTTTTGGCGAGCTGGTCACCACAACGCCGCTACCTTCTGCTATAGAGCTTGATGTCTTGCGCGAGTTGCATAGAAGAACAAATGCTTCTCATCGACGCCTCTAGAAACTTTCTAAGGCCAATTGAAAATTATGATTTTTTGTTTGCTAATCTACAGTAACGGTTAAGTCCCCTAAGCCTTCAATCGAGCCTAGCATAACATCCCCTTTTTTCACTGGCCCAACCCCTGCAGGGGTACCTGTCATGATAATATCACCTGCTGCCAGTTCATAATATTCAGATAAGATAGATATCTGTTCTGATACACTCCATATCATCTTATTTAAATTTGATTCCTGTTTAATCTCACCATTAACAAGAAGCTTTATTATACCAGACGTTATAAATCCTGTCTCTTCTCTGAGGTGAAGCTGACTTGTAGGCGCAGAGCCTTCCACAGCCTTGCTCACTTCCCAAGGTCTTCCAAGTCGTTTCATCTCAGCCTGTAAGTCTCGCCTTGTCATATCAAGGCCGATTGAATAGCCAAAAATATGAGTATCTGCCTGTGATACATCAATGTTGGTGCCACCAGAACAAAGCGCTACAATCATCTCAATCTCGTGATGAACATCATTAGAATGAGATGGATAAATAAAATTGCCTGTTTCATTTACGTTATTTGGGTTTTTCTGAAAGAAAAAGGGAAGAGATGTTTTCGGATCATGCCCCATTTCAACTGCGTGTTCTGCATAGTTACGTCCAATACAATAAACCCGCCGAACTGGGAAAAGCTGATTGCTTCCTGCAATGGAAATTTGGGGTTGTAGAGCCGGGGCAAAACTAAACTTGGACATAAAGAAAACCTTTAACTATTTATCATGGTGCTAATCAGCCAACTTTCAACAAGCTGTAATTTATCATAGAAAAAGCATATGATTTAAAAAAATGATAGTCATTCAATTTAATTGGATAAAAGACACGATGACAAGCCTATATATCACTGGCGCAGGCGTTAGCAAACAAAGCGGCATACCAACTTTTAGAGGCGAAGATGGTTTCTGGACGATTGGAAGTGTGAATTACACACCGCAGGAAATGGCAACACGCCAAATGTATTGCCAGCAGCCAGATGAATTTTTGCTGTGGTATTATAAACGCTTTGCAGCATATCGAAAGGTATTACCTAATTCTGCGCATTACTGGCTCTCAGATAAAAGGCTTATAACGCAGAATATAGACGGGCTCGATGGCAAAGCTGGAAATCAAAATTATATTCCGATACATGGCAGGCTGGATAAGGTAACTCTTTTTCGTAATCAAAACCAGCCTATGCAGCTTCTGGATGCTCCATGGGATGAGGTAGCAGAATTACAGATAGAAAGTGCAGATAATTGCCGTCTAAAACGCGCATTGCTGGAGAGTTTCAAAATATCTCAATCTACTAGACAGCCAGAATTGGACGTGTCCTTAAAGCCTTTTATCTTGCTTTTTGACGAATATTATACAGACTTATTCAGAATGAATGAAGCTGAACGAT
This sequence comes from uncultured SAR116 cluster alpha proteobacterium, assembly GCA_902516825.1. Lineage (GTDB taxonomy): Bacteria > Pseudomonadota > Alphaproteobacteria > Puniceispirillales > Puniceispirillaceae > UBA5951. Next base: position 14,035 of record CABXZZ010000013.1, on the reverse strand, counting down.
GGATGATGGAAGCAGACAAAATGGTCTTCATAGGCACTTCTTTTAGTGTGAATATAACATCAATCGCTCTTAGAATGGGCTTGCAGAATGGCGCTAGAATTGAAATTGTTGACCCTGAACCAGTTGATTTAGGCGTTTCCTCCATTATTTATAACACACTTACCGTAGAAGAATATATTTCAAGCTTTTTACAATAAGCAAAGAGTGAGTAAAACAAAAAGGATATGTGAGCAAAAACTGGAGCGTGGTTATTCAACATTCTCCCAGCCTCCGGTTTGCGTTGATCTGTCAACGGCATCCATTACCTTTTCAATTTTTAAGCCTGCAGAGAAGTCAGGCCAAACATTACCATCAGTTTGAATTGATGAAAGCAGTTCATGAAGCTCGCAGATTTTTACATCCATATATCCAAGGCTATGCCCACCATTAGGCAAGAAAGATTCATACGGCGGATGATAAGGGCCTGTTAGAATTGTTTTGAATCCGTCTGTTGCTAAATTCTCAGACTTTGTAAATAAGCGAATTTCATTTAAGCGTTCCTGGTCATAGCAAATGGTACCTGTGGTGCCCTGTATCTCCCAGGTAAGGCCACATTTTTTGCCCCATGTAACGCGGCTTGCGCCTATATGGCCACGTACCCCGTTTTCAAACCTGACTAAAGCGGCGACCATATCATCATTATCAACAATTCTACGCATGTTTGGCTGATTTGGGTCATTTCGTTCAGGATGTACAATTGCGATATCACCTACCACTCTTGAGATAGAAGAGCCCGTTAGATAATGTGCGACAGAAATCACATGGCTTAATACATCCCCATTGGCACCAGTCCCAGACATATCACGGGACATCCGCCATGACCAAGGTCTTTGTTCGTCTGCTTCATTATCAACATCATAACGGCAGAAAAACCCTGCTACTCTTCCAATTACTCCACCCTCAATTAATCTTCTAGCATGGGTTATAGCGGGGTTTTTAGTATAATTATACCCAATGATGGTTTTGCAAGGTGATTGTTCTGCAGCGATACTCATTGCCATTGAGTCTTTCAGAGAGGTTGACATTGGTTTCTCGCACCAAACATGCTTACCTGCCTTTATTGCTGCTATTGCTATCTCCGCATGAGTATCATTTGGAGTGCAAATCGAAATTAACTCTACCGCCCTATCATTAACAACATCCTGCCACTTATCACTATAACGCGAGAAACCAAGATCCGTAGCTCGCTGACTAGCACGCTCAGGGCTTAAATCGCAGACGATTTCAAGCTTGGGTCTCAGACCTGTTCCAAATACCGAAGCAGAGGCACTGTAAGCAATAGAATGTGCTTTACCCATAAATCCGGTACCAATAACACCAACGCCGATAGGCTTCATGTCAATTCCTTCCCATTATGTAATTCTTTTTTAGCTGTGTTATTCAAACCATTATTTCTGTCAATAGAAATATTTACGCGGCCTGCGTTTGATCCAACAAAATTAAAAGAGACATTTTAGAAAGGCATTGAGGCTTTTTAGTCTATTTTTTGCGCTTCTAGTTCGAGTGGAAAGTTGGTCTTATATTTTATTTCCTGTAATGAGACACTCGAGGACATAGACGTAAATTCTATATTTGAGATTAATGATTGCTGAAAAATATCATAGGATTCGATTGTAGGACTTACAATTTTTAATAGGTAATCTGCACCAGAACCTGTTAAACGATGGGCCTCTACAATTTCTGGGAGTGAATGGACAAGTTTGTCAAATTTTGCTGTCCATTCAGGACTATGTTGTCCCACCGAAATAGACAAAAAAATCACTATCGGAAGACCAATAGCATACCTATTTAAAATAGTAGCTTGCTTAGAAATTATACCCTTTTCTTCCATCCTCCTTATTCGATTCCAACAAGGGGTTTTGGAAATACCTATTCGCCTTGATAAGTTGCTAAGAGAAATATCCGAGTTCTCTTGCAATATATACAAGATGTTTTTATCTAATTCATCCATTCTTTTGAAACCCTTATTAATAGAATAATATTCTTTTAAATAATATATAATGAAGAAAAAAAGAACAGAAGTAAAAAATATATATTTTATAAAGGATTTTTTCCTATAAATCTTTATTTTAATTTGAGTATTCATGGAGGATAAAATGCAGAGTAATTCGAAAAATGCAGAAACATTGGTTTTACATGCAGGTAGTTACCGCTCGGACCCAGCGACAAACTCGGTGGCGGTTCCTATCTATCAGACAACTAGCTATCAATTTGATGATACAGAACATGCAGGAAAGTTATTCGCGCTAAAGGAATTAGGTAATATTTATACCCGTATTATGAACCCAACTACAGCTGTTCTTGAAGAAAGGCTTGCAGCTTTAGAAGGCGGGTTAGCAGCACTTTGCGTATCTTCAGGATCTGCCGCAATTGCATTATCTATTCAAAACCTGGCATCTGCGGGAGATAATATCGTCTCTTCTCCTCATTTATATGGTGGAACCTGGAATTTATTCACAAGCACATTCAAGCAATTTGGAATTGAGGTTAGGTTTGCTGATTCTGATAGGCCAGAGAGCTTTGCTAAATTAAGTGACGATAAAACACGTGCTTATTATGGAGAAACTCTTCCTAACCCCAAGCTAAAGCTATTTCCCACAAGCGAAGTTGCAGTATTAGGTAAAATTCGAGGTATTCCGCTTATCGTTGATAACACAGCTGCACCAATTACCTGCAGACCAATAAAAGATGGAGCTTCCGTGGTTGTGCATTCTCTCACGAAGTTCATCGGTGGCCATGGTACTTCCATTGGTGGTGTGATTATTGATAGCGGACGGTTTGACTGGGTTGCAAAACCAGAGCAACAACCTCTAATGAATAAACCAGATGATAGTTATCACGGCGCAATCTGGGGCCAGCTGGTTCCAGAAGCTCTTGGGGTACCTATTGCTTTTGCAATAAGAGCGCGCGTGGTAGTTCTTCGTGATTTAGGACCTGCAATTTCGCCGACTAACGCTTTTCAGATTATTCAAGGGCTCGAAACGTTGCCGTTGCGGTATAGAGAGCAGCAATCAAATGCTCAAAAATTGGCAGATTATTTTAAGAATCACCAAGAAGTTGTGAATGTTATTCATCCAAGTCAATTTTTAGGGTTAGATAAAGAGCGTGCGGATAAATATATGCATTCAGGATATGGCCCATTGCTTGGCATAGAGCTAAAAGGTGGTGAATGTGCTGGTAAAAAGCTAATTGATAATCTGAAAATGATTTATCATGTGGCAAATATCGGTGATGTACGCACACTTGCTATCCATCCAGCATCAACAACACATTCTCAGCTAAATGAAACAGAGCAGCTCGCTGCTGGTGTAACGCCTGGATATGTAAGGTTTTCGGTTGGAATAGAGCATATTGATGATATTATTGCTGATATCGAGCAGGCACTGTGTTCGTAAACCTACAATGCGGCAAGTGGGGAGTTGGATTGATAGTGACTTAGACATTTTGTCCAGCAACAAATCCAGATGACCAAGCCCATTGAAAATTATACCCTCCTAGATGCCCTGTCACATCAATTACCTCTCCAATGAAGAAAAGTCCTTTTCGTGATTTAGACTGCATGGTTTTTGCAGAAATAGAATTCACATCTACCCCACCGCAGGTGACTTCTGCTGTGCGGTATCCTTCGGTTCCGTTCGGAATAACAAGCCATTTATGAATGCGCTTACTCAAAGTTTGTAATTTGTCGTGTGATAAATCGGCAAGCCTACCGGCAAGCCCGAGCTCGTTTAAAATATCTTCTGCAAGCCGCTTTGGCAGATGCTGGCTAAGGGCTACATGAATAGCTTGTTTGGGCGAATCTGATTTACAACGTTTCAAAAAATCTAATAAATCAAGCCCTGGCAATAGGTTAATCGTAATCTCGCTTTCCTCATCCCAATAAGAGCTTATTTGTAAAACTGACGGGCCAGATAGACCGCGATGGGTAAATAATAAGCCTTCTCTGAAGCAAACTGTCCCGAAGGAAATTTCGGCATTGAGACTAATTCCTGAAAGTGTACGACATCTGTCTAGAAATTCAGAATGAAAGGTGAGGGGCACCAAAGCCGGCTTCAGGCTTGTTACTTTAAGACCAAACTGTTTTGCTATATCATACCCAAATCTGCTGGCACCAATCTTAGGAATTGATAAACCGCCTGTTGCTATTACCAAGGATTCGCATTCGATATTTTCGATAGCATCGACTGATTTAACTTTTATCTGGAAGCCTTTTTCAGATGCTTTTACAGTTTTAATTTGTGTTTCTAGCTGCAGGATTACGTTTGCGCGTTCACATTCGTCTAGAAGCATTTTTATAATATCTTGAGCGCTATTATTACAGAAGAGCTGACCTAATTTTTTTTCATGAAAATCAATTTTATGCGAGCGTACTAACTCTATAAAATCTGTTTGAGTATATCTGCTGAAGATAGATTTACAAAAATGGGGGTTGTTAGAAATAAACGCTGAGGGGCTAGAATAGTGATTTGTAAAATTGCATCTACCACCGCCTGAAATCCTAATTTTTTCAGCGGGCTTTTTTGCATGATCCAATAATAGTACTGACCTACCTCTCTTGCCCGCGATATGAGCGCACATTAACCCTGCGGCACCTGCACCTATTATGAGGACATTAAATTTAGGCATTACAATTTTTTAACCGAACAAAACTCATTAATCATCTGCCCCGTTTATGGCAATTGATCTCTCTATTATTATTATTGTTTACACCGAACAGGAAAGCTTTTCTATCTTCGGATTATTTTTTTATTAGGTAGGTATCCGTTAGACCCCGTCGCTAAAATATAAATTATAATATAATGACGTATGGCTCTAGCTAAGTTAGGGTGCTGTTTCTAAGTTTTGAGGTTTAGATGAGTATTTTTAGCAAATTGCGGTTTCTATCTATAAGACATGTTCCTAAATTAATCTGGCGATCGCAAAAGGCGTTAACCTTTCAGCCCCCTATTATTAGCTTATTGGTGTTAATCTTTGGTTTGGTTTTGTTTGGTCTTGGGGAAGCACTCTTGTTGGCAGCTGGAGCCGGGGTTAGCCCATGGACTACATTAGCAGAAGGTATAAGCATATTAACTGGCTGGACCATCGGATTTGCTACCCTTATCGTTAGCATCGCTGTTTTGCTGACATGGATACCCTTGCGTCAAGTGCCTGGATTGGGAACAATTGCAAATGCGTTTATCGTGGCATTGATGCTAGATATATCGTTACCCTATCTTCCAAAACCAGATCTATATATTTTTCAGATCCTTCAGTCACTTATTGGGGTGTTAATCGTTGGATTTGGGGCAGCAATTTATCTTAGTGCCAATCTTGGTCCAGGACCAAGAGATGGTCTTATGACAGGATTAACAAGCCTTACGAGCCTTCCCATCTCTCTGGTGCGAAGTACGATAGAAATATTGGTTGTGGCATCTGGTTGGATGTTAGGCGGCACAGTTGGGGTCGGGACGTTATTATTTGCTTTTCTAGTTGGACCCTCAATTTCTGCTGGGTGTTTTATGCTGCATCATTTGGTGCCTCCACAACAGAGCCAAGAATAAAGATGCCATTTGCTACCTGTTAATCAAGAATTTCTGCGATGCGAAGTTTGGCTATTTTTTCAACTTGCATACAAGCTTCGTCAAATTCTGCGGAGTTTGAATTATTTACCCTTATCTTGAATTGTTTTAGAATTTCAGATTTTGTTAGGCCCTTTACCGCGATAATAAATGGAAATCCATGCTTATCCATATAAGCTGTGTTTAATTTCTGAAATTGCCGGAATTCTTCTGGGTTTAGCTGGTCAAGACCTGCAGATTTTTGCTCGGTAGTAGATTCTGGCGTCAGCTCTCCGCGTTGCGCTAGTTTTCCTGCAAGATCGGGGTGGCCCAATAGCACATTAAGTCGTCTTTCATGTGAAGAGCCTTTGAATATGCCTACCATTGCATTATGGAGGCCATCAGCGCTATTATAAGCATCCATCATACCTGATTGAAATAATGCTTCTGCAATCCAGAGTGATTTCTCAAATACACCTCCAAATATAGCTAAAAACTCAGTTTGGGTAAGCTCTGAAGGCGTGATTTTTTTTGTCATTTATATCTCCAGAAAACGCGGGCTTAATGTTGATTTATCAAACGGTTCTATTTATTATCTTAGTATTTAATGTCTATTTGAGCAATTTCCAACCACATTTCTGACATTAACTATTGAGCATGGTGAGTAATATAAGGGCAGTATTTTTTATCAAAAATAGGGAAAGTGGCTTCAATGACGAAGTATGACAGAAATATAAACCCGTTGCGGGTATTAATGATAATAGTAATCATCTCAATGCTATTTTGTGCAAAAATAGTTTCATCAGAAGAATTAAAGGTAGAGATGCTCGATAAGTCTTACGCACCAGAAATTCTATATTCAGAGGTTGGTGATAAGATTATATGGCCAAAATCAAAAGGTCATAATGTTGAATTTGTAGCTGGTCCAACTAGTGTTTCATTGCCTAAAAGAAGCAAAATGAATAAGCAGTATGATATCGTATTGGAAACACCAGGCATGTATTATTATTGGTGTACACCCCATAAGGGCATGGGGATGATAGGACTTATAGTGGTAGGCGGTGATACCTCAAACAAGGCCGCTATTGCAAAGGCAAAAGCCTTCGGAAAAAGCAAAAAGAAATTGGCAAGCATACTGGCTAAACTATAATATCACGATTAGTTTTTTTCGTACCATTCAGCAATTAACGTGCGCTCTGCTATCTCCATAGATGCTAAATTTGCTGGTGGCATGGCGTGCGAAATGGCAGAATTTACATAAATATGGCGGGCATGTTTTAAGACATCAAGCTCAGTTTCTAAAATCACGTGTTTTGGAGCTATAACAATACCATCGTAATAGGGCTCTGCCGCGTGGCACATATTGCATCTTGTATATACAATTTCAACAATCTCATCGAAATTCTCCGCTTTTGCTAGTTCTGCCTGCTTTAAAGTTAAATTTGCTTGCGATAATGTTACTTCTGAGTTTTCATTCATATCACTTTTAAAAGCTGGATAGACAGATAGAACAATAACTATGATGAACAGCCCAAAGGTTGCAAACCATGTCCAAATCGGGTTGCCCTTTCTTGCGTGAATTGTATTGAAGTAATGGCGTATGGTAACGCCCATTAAGAAAACAACGGATGCAATAATCCAATTATATTCGGTTGAAAAGGATAGTGGGTAATGATTAGACAACATTAAGAAAAGAACTGGAAGCGTTAGATAGTTATTATGCGTTGAGCGTTGTTTGGCAACAAACCCATAATGGGCGTCTGGCGTCTGACCAGCTTTTAGAGCAGCAATAACTATCTTCTGTTTTGGGATAATAACCATAAAAACATTAAAAGCCATAATGGTAGCTGTAACGGCGCCTAAATGAATAAAGGCAGCTCTTCCTGTAAATATCTGGTCAAATCCCCATGCTAATATGACAATATAGACAAATAGAAGAATCATCAGTAAATTACTTTTCTTCCCGATGTCACTCTTACATAGAAGATCATAGATTATCCAAGTAATGCCGAGAGAAGTAATAGATATAATAATGCCTAGGTAAATTGGCATAGACATTTTATTATCATCAATCAGAAATATATCGGCCCCTAGGTAATAAACGATAGCCATTAAAGTGAAACCTGATATCCAGGTGGCATAAGCCTCCCATTTGAACCAAGTTAGATGCTCAGGTAGGTGGGAAGGCGCTACGGTATATTTTCTAATATTATAAAATCCGCCACCATGAACTTGCCATTCTTCACCGGCAATCCCGTCTTCATCAGCACTAATTTTTCTCAATCCTAAATCAAGCGCAATAAAGTAAAAGGAGGTTCCAATCCATGAAATAGCGGTGATGACATGTAACCAGCGTACGGCAAATTCAAGCCATTCCCATAATACAGGAATTAAAAAATCAGCTTCCATAAACTCTACTTTCAGCTCCCTCGATAAGTGCTATACCCATAGGGCGATAATAGCAACGGGACGTGGTAATGTGCGTTTTGATCACTTATCACAAATTCAATTTTTATGTGATCATAAAATGGTTCTTCAACAAGTTGATGGTTTTTCTTGAGATAATTTTTAACGTTAAAAATCAGAGCATATTTACCTACCTTAAATTCTGCTTCTGCTAATATTGGAGCTTCTGTTCTGCCATCTGAATTTGTCTTGGCCCTTTGAATGAGGCTTCCCCCGTCATTAAAAAGCTCAATCGGAATATCCGAGCCAGGTTTTCCCATTCCAATATCAAGAACATGTGTGGTCAGATAACCTTTATCCATATTTATGTCTCATAACAAATTGCATTCAAATTCACAGTAAAACGTTAAATATGAAAATACAAATAATTCTATTATAAGAACCAGAAGGCTGGTAAACCTATATTTTAATTTCAAAAAGCTAAAATATAATGTAATTTTTAGACAGTATATCAATAATATGTTTGTTTTAACCGCTTTTTGAAAAAGGTTTATTGAAATGCGTGAAGATATCATTTTAATGATGAATGGCGAAATAGAGAGAATACCCCCTGTAAAATCAGACCTTACTCTGATGAACTGGTTAAGAAACAATAAAAATCTCACAGGTACAAAAGAGGGATGTGCCGAGGGTGATTGTGGCGCGTGCACTGTTGTAATAGGAAAGTATGACTATACCTCCAAAGGTGTTGGGTGGCACGCCGTTAATAGCTGTATTTTATTTTTACCTATGCTTGATGGATGCTCCATTCGAACGGTCGAGGGTTTAGCTTCACATACTGGTGAATTGCACCCTGTTCAAAATGCTTTTGTCGAAAATCATGCTTCACAATGTGGATTTTGCACACCTGGTTTTGTAATGTCATTGTATGCGGGCTGGTGCCAAAGTCGCAATCTGGATAATGCAGCGATAGATGATTTATTTGCGGGTAACCTCTGCAGATGCACAGGTTATAGGCCAATCAAACAGGCGGCCTTTCACATTAATAACATACTATTTGAAGAGCGAGATACAGATTATCGTGACGAGGAAGAGAAATTTATTGTTGAGAATTTAGAAAGAGAAGAGTTATCTATAAAGGTTAAGCATTTAGATCATCAAATCAGATTTGACGCACCAAGGTGCTTACAAAGTTTTCAAGAAATTTTGTACACACATAACCCGCTGATATTGGCAGGAGGCACAGATATTGGGCTTTGGGTTACCAAGAAACATATGGAGCTGTTTCATTTTTTATATCTTGGAAATGTTAAGGAACTTAACCAATTTGAGGAAAATGAAAAAGGATTTTTGATAGGTGCAGCCATTACCCACGAAGTTGCTATGCAGAAAATGGCAGACCATTTTAAATCATTGCAGGAGTTATGGCGGCGTTTTGGCTCAGAACAGGTAAGAGCAAGTGGAACAGTTGTAGGCAATATTGCAAATGGCTCCCCAATCGCTGATATTTCTCCTGCATTTATTGCCCTTGGCGCATCTTTAACACTGAATTCCGCAGGAGTTGTTAGAGTTATTCCTATTGATTCCTTTTTTATCTCGTATGGTCAACAGGATTTAAGAGAAGGCGAATTTGTTCAATCTATTTATATTCCTAAATTAAAGGAAAATGAGGTATTTCAGTCCTTCAAAATTTCCAGAAGGTTTGATCAAGATATATCAGCCGTAATGGGCGCATTTCTTTTAGCCGCTGATAATGACGGCCTCCTTCAGAAAGTTGAAATTGCTTATGGCGGAATGGCAGCTATCCCCAAAGCAGCGTTAAACTTAAGCAAGCTTCTAATTGGACAAGATATTGAAAATCCACCAATAGCGGAATGCAGAAAAGCAATCGAAGCAGATTTTCAACCTATTTCAGATGTTAGGGCTAGCAGTGAATATCGTTATGACATGGCACTTAATTTGTTGGTTAAGGCTATTTATAATTTAGCTGGAAAACCGATGAGCTACTTAGCAGGCGCTGATATTCAACAAGTCATAAACACCTCATTTGTTGCAGAGCATAAAAATGGCTGAGCGGATTAATACGCCTGAATTCCACGATAGTGCTGAGTTACATGTGAGAGGACGTGCTACTTATGTGGATGATATTCCTGTGCCTTCGAACTGTTTACATATAGTCCTTGGATTGAGTAAAATTGCTAGTGGCGAAATTAGTAAGATGGACCTGCAGGGTGTTAGAGATTCGCCAGGCATCATGGATGTTATTACAGCAAAAGACATTCCTGGAAAAAATGACTCAAGCCCGATATTTGGTGATGACCCTATTTTCGCGGAAAATGAAGTTTTTTATGATGGGCAGGTAATATTCGGAGTGATTGCTGAAACGCTTGAAAGTGCTAAAGTGGCTATAAAGAAAGCAAAGATAGAGTATTTGGAAAAACCCCCTATCATTACACTAGAGCAGGCAAAGCTCGAAAAAACGCTGTTATGCGCTCCTAAAACGTTGTCACAAGGAGATTTCGCCACTTCTATAAAACATTCAAATTTTTTAGTTGAGGGCGAAATTTCAATTGGTGGCCAAGAGCATTTTTATCTTGAGGGTCAAGCTGCATTAGCACTTCCAAAAGAAGGTGAAGATATTCAAATCTATGTTTCATCACAGCATCCTACTGAAGTTCAGCATAAGGTTGCAGATGTTTTAGGATTGCCACTTCATAATGTTACGATAGAAGTGCGACGTATGGGGGGCGCATTTGGAGGTAAAGAAAGTCAAGCCAATCTCCCCGCATGTATTGTTGCTATCGCCACGCACAAAACAGGCAAGCCTTGTAAACTCGTTTATGACCGTGATGATGACATGAGAATAACTGGTAAAAGACATGATTTTATCACATCCTACAAAGTTGGCTTTGATGAAAATGGTCTGATACAGGCGCTACGGTTTCAACATGATATGCGGTGTGGAATGTCTATGGATTTATCTTCAGCAATTGCGGAGCGTGCTCTTATGCATTCTGAAAATAGCTATCATATCCAGAATATTGAAATCGTAGCAAATCTATACAAAACAAACACACCGTCAAATACTGCTTTCAGAGGCTTTGGAGGCCCACAAGGGATGTTAGCTATGGAGCGTGTGATTGACCATATAGCTCATTTTCTGAAACTCGATCCCTTAATAATAAGAAAAAGAAATTTTTATGCAGACCATCAAATCCGCAATAGGCAGGTGCAGCGGACACCTTATGGGCAAATTGTAAACGATTGTATTATAAATGATTTGGTAGATACGCTGGAACAAACATCAAATTACAAAAATAGACGCCAAGAAATTGAGAATTTTAATAAGTTATCGAATAATATAAAAAGAGGTATTTCACTAACGCCCGTTAAATTCGGTATTTCATTCAATAAGCTTATGCTTAATCAGGCAGGTGCCCTGGTTCATGTGTATTCTGACGGTTCTGTCTATTTAAATCATGGTGGCACTGAGATGGGGCAGGGCTTGTTTACCAAGATTAGAAAAATTGTCGCTGAAACCTTTGGAATAGATTTTCAAAAAGTTAAAATTAGCGCAACTGATACAAACAAGGTGCCAAATACTTCTGCAACTGCTGCATCATCTGGAACAGATTTAAATGGAATGGCGGCCTATTTTGCGGCATCTCAAATCAAAGATAGAATGGCAAAACATCTGGGAGACCTATATCAGTGCGAAGCATCAGATGTTGGATTTTCTGATGGAAAGATTATCATTTTTGATAAGGTGCAAATGACATTTTCGCAAGCGGCTGAGAAGTGCTGGATGGGACGCATCTCACTATCTTCGACAGGCTTTTATAAGACACCTGACATTCACTGGGATCCAGATAAAAGAAAAGGAAGGCCATTTTACTATTTTGTGTATGGTGCTGCGGTTAGCGAAATCATAATTGACACATTAACGGGTGAGAGTAGAGTTGCGTGCGTTGATATTTTGCATGATGTTGGCCGGTCTATAAACCCTGCAATAGATAGAGGACAAATCGAAGGCGGGTTTGTACAGGGGCTTGGCTGGCTGAGTATGGAGGAGCTGGTATATGCTAATAATGGCACACTAATGACACATTCGCCTGCAACTTATAAAATCCCAACATGTTCAGATGTGCCAAATAATTGGAATATTGCGTTTTACGAAGGGCAAGGTAATCTAGCAGAAACGATTAATCGTTCTAAAGCGGTTGGTGAACCGCCATTTATGCTAGCGATAAGTGTATTTTTCGCATATTCGCACGCCTTGTCCTGCTTGCAAGTCAAATATCCAAACCTTGATAGTCCTGCTACGGCGGAGCGATTATATTTTGCACAATAGTAAGATATAGTAGTATTACCTATTTGATATGAGCAGAAATAAATCAAAAATTGAGGAGGTTATCGAAAAGCTCTCCCTCTATCAAAAAATTGCAAGAGTTGTGATTATCTCAACAAAAGGCTCTGCTCCGCGTAAGGCAAATTCACAAATGATTGTAACAGAGCAAGGGGCTTTTGGGTCTATTGGTGGAGGCCAGCTTGAATATCAGATAACTTCTATTTGCCGGCAAGGTCTTTTATCTGTGCAAAAATTTGTTCGTGAGGTAAGGCGCTTTGCGCTTGGACCTTCACTTGGTCAATGCTGTGGCGGAAGTGTGAGCGTTCTGATTGAGTATTTTTCCCAATCTGACGTAACCGAACTCCAGAAACTTAAACAAAGCGCAATTTTGATACATGAACTTGATACAAATAAATTTCCGTATGAGGGCACTCAATCATTATCCCCAGATAATAAAAAGTTTTTTCGAGAGCAGCTATTTAGGACAAAGACAGATTTATTTATTTGGGGCGCTGGGCATACGGGAAGAGAAATAATGGAATCTACTAAGTCTCTTCCCTTGAATAGATACTGGATTGATACTGCAAGAGAGCGTTTCCCGAATTCATGGGATGAAGACATTCATGTCATTTGGGCAGATGATCCAACAAGGCTAGTTTCAAATTTTCCGGATGGGGGTATTCATCTGATTCTTACGCATTCTCACCAGCTTGACTTAGCAATAGTTCAATCTCTTTTGAGTCAAAACAAGTTTTATAAGCTCGGATTGATCGGCTCGATGACAAAGAAAGCACGGTTTAAAAGTCAGCTTTCAAAAGCTGGCTTTAAATCAGTCGATATAGATAAAATCATTTGTCCCATAGGGTTGCCAGAAATCGAGGGAGATGAGCCGTTTAGAATTTCACTTTCTGTTGCAGGGCAGATATCCAACTGGACTTTATGAGACCTATTATAGGATAGTATCTAACTTCGGGTAATGTTCGGGCTAAGCGGAGTTTACGAGGTCAACTGAAAGCATACGATGCTTTTGCAATAATGCGTTTAAATCCATTGTTGTTAATTGGCCGTGCTTAACCACTAAATTACCGTTTATAATAGTATGTGTGGTTTTTATTGGGCCGCAAAACACTAATGCAGCAAGTGGATCCGTATGTGTGCCTGCCAAGTCAATTGAGTGCATATCGTAAATTGCTATGTCAGCCATAAAACCAGGTACTATTTGACCTATATTCTCGCGTCTTAGCACTTCTGCGCCGCCTCTAGTTGCTGTTCTCAGCACATCTCGGGCACCAATTACAGAAGCGCTATGCTTTACGCGTTGAAGCAGCATTGCTTGTCGAGCCTCATTTAGCATATGACCACTATCATTGGAAGAAGAGCCATCCACTCCAAGACCGACGCGAACATTATTTTCAAGCATTTCTAATAAGGGCGCGATTCCACTAGCTAGGCGCATATTTGAGGAGGGGCAGTGCGCAATGCCTGTATTGGTTTTGCCGAATAATTTAACTTCAGCTCTATCCAACTTCACACAATGTGCATGCCAAACATCGTCCCCAAGCCATCCAAGACTTTCTGCATATTCACCGGGTCTCATATTGAATTTCTCAAGTGAATATTTAACATCTTCAGAATTTTCCGCGAGATGGGTATGCATGCACAAATTATTTTCTCTAGCAAGCACAGCTGTCTGACTCATCAAATC
>CABXZZ010000012.1 GCA_902516825.1 uncultured SAR116 cluster alpha proteobacterium | reverse complement strand
AATATATCTAAAATTTAATTGCCTCCAGTAAATTGTAAATAAAATTAAAGCAAGGATAAACCAACGTAGGAAACCCAAAGTAAAAGCATCTGTTTCCGGTAAAGCTAGACGAGTGAAAACAAGTCCTCCACCTCCAAGAACAGCAGATAAACTGGCAAAAATTAATCCAATTAATACTTGGCGACCTACCATTTAAAATTTCCTGTAGATTAATGTAATCGAAAAAAAATTAGTTTATATTTAGAAAATTTGTTTAAAAATATAACGATATATTCTAAACGATTTAATTAGTATTCAAACGTTATATTAACAATTATCGATATCTAGAAAGTATTTAATAATGACAAGTATTTCACCTCTGTTCAAAGAATTCCAAATCGATAGTCTTACTTTAAAAAATAGACTCGTTGTTGCTCCAATGACTAGAGTCAGCGCAACTTCAGAGGGTATACCCACAGAAATAATGAAGGAGCACTATCAAGAATATTCAAAGGGTGGTTGGGGTTTAATAATCACCGAAGGAACTTACATTGACGAAAGTTTTTCTCAAGGATACCGCAATCAACCAGGTATAGCAAACAAACAACATATAGAGAATTGGAAAAAGATTGTAGATGCAGTACATATATCAAATACACCTATTTTTTTACAATTAATTCACGCTGGCGGTCTCATTCAAGAGAACATTTATCAAAAAAGAGGAATCGCTCCCTCTAGGACCGAACTTCTTGGAAAGATGCTTCCTCACTATTTTGGGGAGGGAAAATTCCCGGTGCCAATGGAAATCACAAAAGAACAAATAGAAAAAACCGTATCAAGTTTTGCATCTGCAGCAAAAAATGCTCTGGAAGCGGGCTTTGACGGAATTGAAATTCATGGGGCAAACGGATACTTACTAGATCAATTTCTTACAGTTTTTTCTAATCATCGCAATGATGAATATGGTGGAGATATTAAAAACCGCATTCGTTTTCATTGCGAAGTTTTGCAAGGCGTATTGGATGCTATTAAGGGGAAAATCCCAGTTGGAATGAGGATTTCACAAACCAAAGTAAACAACTTTGAATACGAGTGGCCAGGGGGAGAAAAAGATGCTAGTTTTATCTTCAAAAAAATGAAGTCCGTTGGCCCTAGTTATGTGCATGTAAGCACTCATAAGGGATTAGAACCTGTATGGCAAACAAGACATAATTTAGCATATTATGCCAAAAAGTATTTTGAAGGCACGGTGATAGCATGTGGTGGTCTGCACGACCCCAAAAAAGCAGCAAATTTATTAAATAAACAAGAAGCAGATTTAGCCGCAGTAGGAAAAGGTGCGATAGCCAATCCCAATCTTCCGAATGATATTCATAGTAAGAAAGATAATACTCAATTCGTGCCTGAGATGATTAGGCCTTTTGCAACGATAGAAAATACTCGAAGTTGGAGAAAAAAGAATCTCTGAAATAAAAACAGCTTTTAGATTTTCGGTTAAGCTATAAAAAAATGAATACTGTATGACCAAAGATATCAAAAGTAATATTGTTGAGCTTGAAAAAGATAAACTATTCTTGCTCCAGAATATTGTAAAATTAGATGGCAGGTTGATTGCATTTCCGCCAAACCAAGAAGGCTTCGCACCATTGAATTCTTATATTCTCAAAGAGGAGACAGGCGCCTTTATGATTGATACTGGATATTTGTATCATAAAGATAGTATCCTAAGCCAATTATCTAATATAATTTCGGTGGACCTACCGTTATCAATCCTACCCTCCCGTGTTAATGAATTTATGTCTATTGGTAATGCAAAATCTGTTTCACAGCAGTTTAATGTTATCAATTACTATCTTGCTCAACCTGACGCACCCGATTGGTTTGACTTTACCGATTCTGAGCGAGATTTAGAACTCAACTCAATACCAACACATGTGATAGGAAGGCAAATAGAGTGTGAGATTGGCTATAAAACAGGCAGATTCATTGAAATTATGTCTGCGCCACTAAGACTGATCAACACAGCTTGGGTATATGATAAGTTTAGTAAAACGTTATTTACTTCTGATATGTTTACTTATGCCGTTTCAGATAATGAAAACGGACCATGGATTTTAGAAGAAGACGACCTTGTATGTGGGATTCAGTTTATAAAATCATTTATGTTGAATACAAGGTATTGGTGGCTCGAGGGAGCAAAAACAAGAGTATTAAGAGAGAATATAAGACGTATCTTTAACGAATATGATATAACCACTATTGCACCAGGCTATGGCAAGATTTTTCGAGGCCGTGAATTGGTTGCTAAACAGTTTGATAAGCTCGATACTATTATGGCTGATTTTGATTTTTCCAAGAACAAAGCTCAGTATATTGCAAGAAACCATTTGAGGTAGAAAATGTCACATAACGGCTTACCAAGAGAAATTCTGGAAAACGTATTCTGGCTAGGTGATTGTTTAGTACAGCGTTATCAAGGTAAAACCTATCATTCTTATAATTCATCTTATCTTGTCATTGGGAGTGAGGCAGCATTGCTTGTTGAAACTGGACACCCAAAAGACTTTAATAAGCTTCATGAACAAATGAAAAGGATTTTGGACGACAAGAAAATTCCCCTTAAATATATGTTTACCACTCATCAAGAAACACCTCATGCAGGTGGTATAGCACGATTTTTAAATTTTTATCCTGACGTCACAGTATATGGTGACGTTAGTGACTATCATATGGCATTTCCAATGTTTGAAAATAATTTTAGTTCCATGGAAGTCGGAGATAAAATTGATCTGGGTGGGGTTGAGCTTGTTGCGACAGAACCAGTTGTAAGAGACATCAGAACATCGCTTTGGGGAATGTTACACCCACATAAAATTCTTTTTCCAGGCGATGGATTTGCCTATAGTCATTATCATTATGACGGTCATTGTGGCAAATTAGCAGAAGAAGCAGAATCACTTGACCTTTTTGAAGTGACCTCGGTCTTTGCCGAACTTGCACTATTCTGGACCAATTTTGTAGATATGAGCGTATACTCAGATCGACTGATACAACTAATTGAAGAGCTGGAAATTAAATATATTGCACCTACTCATGGACTGCCAATAATGGATATTAAAACGACAATGCCAAAGGTAATCAAAGGTCTTCATTTACCATACAATAAGATGGCAGGGTAGCTACTTGTAGTTTGTAGGAACAACAATGTCCCAAATCGATTTTAATTTTGACCTACTTTTGGAAGCCTAACACCAACCAGGTGGTCTCTCGATATTAGTCTAGACATATCTGCCTTGCTCCATCCTTCTGTTCCCTCCGGCCTTTCTGGCAATATAAGATATCTCATGTCTGCATTTGAGTCATGCACCTTTACATCTTTGGTATCAGGAATGAAAGTGCCGAATTCAGCAAGCACCTTTCTTGGCTCATGCACAACTCTAGAACGATAACTTCGTGATTTGTACCAAGCTGGCGGCATCCCAAGTAACGTTCGAGGATAGCAAGAGCATAAGGTGCATACAACAATATGGTGAGTTGTATCATCATGTGCAAAACAAATAATATCTGCAAAAGATTCAAGATTTATTCCCATATCAAGTATGGCTGACTTAGCATCTTTTATAAGAGCCGATTTAAAATCTGGGTTTGTCCACGCTTTTAAGACTACTGAGAAACCGCGTGCTGGGTATGTCTTGTCGAAATTATCAATCTTTCTATGGATATCATCCATGGAAATGATGTTTTTATCTGTTAATATGTAAGCCGTTGCTAGCATATCAAAATAAAATTCAGGAGGCCCTTCTCCAGTTTCATCCTCCTGAAAATCAGACTGATTATGCACATGCTCAACACCATCTTGAAGGTGTGTAATATCTTTTGCCTTGGGCAATTCCACTTTAGGCACTTCGAAATTTTGTTTTGCAATTTTTTTTGCACTTTCTAACTCTGATTTGGTGAATATACCTCTGTAAATACAACGTTCAACTAGAGACAAACCAACTCTCATAAAATAATCCATTTTAAAATAATCAACGCCAAATGACTCTGCTGTTTTACGAAGCTCATCAAGTTTTATAATACCTGTTTCAGGAACACATAACGCTAAAACCGTAGAAAACAGATTAACAAAAATCGTTAAAACTGAAAATAATTTCGTCTATATTTCAGGATTAAATGATAAGTCAATTATTCTCACAACTGGTCAGGCTTTTTTAAAAGAAGGGGACAAACCAAAGTTTAAAATTTCTAAGGATGAACTCTAATGAATGCCGTCATATCCGCATGCTTTACAAGACCAGGCGCTATTATCTTCAGTCTATTAATTATTTTTTTTATTGGTTTAAATTCAGCAATTCAAATACCAAAAGAATCTAGCCCTGACATTGATATTCCAGTCGCATATGTTTCAGTAAGTTACTCCGGAATTTCGCCTGAAGATTCTGAAAAAATATTAGTGAAACCTCTAGAGAAGCATCTTAGGTCAATAGCTGGGCTCGATAAAATGAGTGGTGTTGCCAGTGAGGGCTACGCGTCTATAACACTTGAATTTTTGGCTGGTGAAAATATGGATTTAGCATTAGACGACGTTAGAGAAGCAGTGGAAGACGCAAAGTCTGACTTGCCCGAAAACGCCGACGAACCAATCATTTATGAGATTTCATTATCATTATTCCCAGTCCTAACAGCCGCTATTTATGGAGATGTAACAGAAAACCAATTAATATCTGAAGCTAGGAAACTAAAAGAAAAAATTGAAGCTATTGATGGTGTATTAGAAGTTGAAATTGGCGGAGATAGAACCGAGATTGTCGAAATACTTATTGATGCGACTGCTTTGGAAAACTACGGTATAAGCCCTTCAACAGTTATAAGACTAGTTTCAGCGAACAACCAGTTAGTAAACGCAGGTGCCATTGATACAGGTTCTGGGCGTCTTTTGGTAAAAGTACCAGGGGTAATTGAGACTATTCAGCAACTAAAAAATTTACCAATTAAAGTGGGAGAGAGAACTAACCTAAAGTTTGGGGAAATCGCAACAATTAAAAAAGCATATTCTGATACGGACAGCTGGTCGCGTGTTAACGGTAGTAGTGCAATAGTCTTGGATGTCAAAAAGAGAGTAGGGGCAAATGTTATAGAAGTGGTAGAGGCCTCAAAAAATATTATAGATAGGGATATAGGTTTAATTCCTGGAGGGGCAGAGGTGAGTTATCTGTATGATGACTCACAAAGCGTTTTAACTTTGCTGAATGACTTAGGAAATAATGTTATTGCCGCGGTACTTATCGTAACAATTTTAATAGTTGCTAGCTTGGGCGTCAGAAATGCCGCAATCGTAGGCTTGTCAATACCAGGAAGTTTTCTAATTGGGATTTCTTTAATTTATTATTCCGGAATAACCATGAATATTGTAGTGTTGTTCTCCCTCATCTTGGTTGCAGGAATGCTCGTTGATGCAGTGATTGTTACAACTGAATACGCAGACCGTAAAATAAGTCAATCAGTCAGTAAAAAAGATGCGTATAAAATGGCCGCTATACGCATGTCATGGCCAATAATCGCCTCTACAGTGACAACATTGATGGTTTTTCTTCCACTTCTTTTCTGGCCAGGGATTATAGGTGGGTTTATGAAATATTTACCTATTACGATCATTTTTGTGTTATCTGCCTCTCTTTTAATGGCACTAGTTTTTGTCCCGGTTTTAGGCTCAATTCTTGGTGAATCTAAATTACGTGGAACCGGCAAACAATATAAAACTGCTCCAAAATTCTACAGGTGGCTCCTCAAGAGAGCAATTAAATTTCCGCTGATAGTGGTTGGAATTGTCATTGGATTTATGTTTGTATCTTTTTTTAGTTATTTTTCTGCTGGTTTAGGCATATCATTTTTTCCAGAAATTGAACCGGAGCAGGCAGTTGTTCAAGTTTTATCCAGAGGTGATTTATCTGCAATTGAGAAGGATAATCTTTTAAAGCTTGCTGAAAAACAAGTTATCGGGATGGATGGGATATCAGCTGCATACGCTAGATCAGGGGCAGGTGATGGACAAGATTCTGCAGATACCATTGGTAAAATAAGAACAGTTTTTAAGGATTGGCAGGACAGAGATAAAGCTATCATTCTTATAGAAAAAATGCGTCAAAATCTTAGTGAGATAGCTGGTGTAAAGATCAACGTAAAAGCCCAACAAGATGGTCCGGGAAGTGAATCACCTATAAATATAGAAATATATGATGAAAATCTTAATGATGGGGCAAAGACTGTCGACGAAGTCATCCAACTGATGAACGAACTAGGTGGTTTTGTAGATATCGTAGATAGCCGACCATTGCCAGGCATAGAGTGGAATATCATTTTCGATAGGGATGAAGCAAGTCGGTATGGTGTCTCAATCAGTTCTCTTGGAGATACGCTCAAATTACTCACTAGTGGTGTGGAAATCTCTGATTACAGACCTCAGGAAAGTGACGAAGAGCTGGATGTTAAACTAAGATTTCAGGAGGAACAACGAAATTTAAGTAGGCTTCAGGAACTTAGAGTACCAACAAATTCTGGGGAATTTGTTCCATTATCAGTATTTGCAAAGTTAATACCACAAAAAAAGGGGGGGAATATTCAGCGCAAAAATGGTCAACGATATTACTACATAAAATCAGACGTTGAACCGAGTTTTCTTCCTGCGGAAAGGGTTGAAAAATTAAATAATCTTATAAATGTACGCCTAACAACTGGGAATAGCAAAATTTTATTTGGTGGGGAAAACGAAGATATTAAGGAAACCCAGTCATTTTTAGGACAATCATTTTTGTTATCTCTGTGTTTGATGACATTAACCCTAATGGTTTTATTTAACTCAAGTTGGCAAACTTTTGTCACAATGTCGGCAATCTTATTGTCTACCGGGGGAGTATTTTTTGGATTATGGTTAGCAGGTCGGCCTTTTGGGATTGTAATGTCCGGACTAGGAATCATCGCGTTGGCTGGTATAGTAGTTAACAATAATATAGTTTTAATCGACACGTATAATGAATACCTAAAAAAGGGTTATGCCTCAAGGAATGCAGCTTACCACGCAGGTATAGTTAGGTTTAGACCAGTAATGCTCACAGCTGTCACGACAATACTTGGTTTAGTTCCAATGGTTTTTGAGATGACTATTCTCTTCTCAAAAAGGACAGTTTTAATTGGAGCGCCATCTTCACAATGGTGGACTGACTTATCCAGTACTATTGCTGGCGGATTAACTTTCACCACCGCTTTAACGTTATTGGCTACTCCAGCACTCCTAGTGCTTGGAGCTAAAATAAATTTTAAAACGTTTAAAAACGTAAAATTTTTACCATTTAGAAGTTCTAGAATTTAAGCGAACTAAATATGATTCACTGAGAATTGGAACCAAACACGAATATACGTTTTTGTATCAAAACGTATATCGTATTTGCCCAACGTAAAGTCAAAACTTACTGAACAAGCATTATTTAAATTACTTATGCGACAAGGCTCAACAGCCTAAACGGGCTCGGTAAGTTATCCATTAACGAGACAGCATTATTAACTGATTCAGCACTAATTGTGCTTCTTGCCTGTTTTAATACATTCGAAATTAAAAATTTTAAAAGTCTTTTACCCAGAGATACTTGTTGTTGAATAAATAAAAAATGTCAGGGGCTAATTATCATCAAACAAAGGATCCATTTTTTCCTCATCGCATATTAAATTAAATTCGTTACTTTTTGATGGGCGTGAATCCAAATGAAACTCATTGACTAATTCTCCGGAAAAGAAATGAGTCATTACATAATCTATGCCGAATTGATTAATAGTTCGCATATTCTGATTAAAAAACATTCCCCTAGATCCGTGCGTTGAGACAATCTCATAGCCTGGAAAATAAAAAATATCATCGTTATCGCATGCTAAATCTCCTGCTGCAGCCCTAAGAACAGATTTCGAATAAACTGAAGCTGGTAGAATATGATCACTGGTTGCAGTCGCAGTCATAGGCACTGGAGAAACAGTCAATAAAACTTTAGCCGAATTATTAACAGCTCTCAGCCGCTCAAAAAATGCATTAAAGTCAAATATAATATCATTATACCGGAAATTGCGAAATTGATATTTTTCTGGATCAAAAGAACCTGCGATAGTGCCAGGTGCAGTTGGATAAACAGTGCTATCCTCAACGCATTCCCAAGCCTCTGTGAGCCCAAATGTGAATATAAAAAGATCCAGTTCACAAAACATCTTTCGCACTGCTAACAAATGTTTTTTTCTTAAACTGATGACCTTTTCAGCTGTTTCTTGTCCTATTGGATCAATGCCAGGTCTTAAAGCATCAAAAAACCTATTTTCTCGCTCCCAAATAATTTCTTTCGGTTCCCTATTACCGAAAGACTCGTCAAATAATTGAATTAGTTGGCGAGTTGTATAAATATTTCCATACCTGCAAGAAAACACACCAAATCCAAATCTGCGTGCTTCTATTTCTGTGTCAAACAAAGGCGGGGCTGGCTCTAAATCCATAAAATTTGCGCCACGACTAACCAGATTTCTCCCTATGTTCTGAGAAAAACAACTACCGGCTGTAGCAATTAAATCTTCTTTTTTTAATGGTAATGGTATCCAAAGCTCTTGATAATCCATTGCATTTCTTTCTGCAACAGCAGGTCTCCAAAAAGCTTTTTCAGTCTGATTTTTGTAAGGATTTTCCATATCTCTCCAAATAATAATTATTGAGATAATAACCATGTAGTTATAGATTTTGAAAGTTTAATATCTAGTTTGGTTTGTGCTGAAACTTTTTTTCCACTGTTTAAACTAAATGCAGTATTTTCATTTAAACTCTCATGTTCAAAGTATTTAAAGCGAGTATCAAGCAAACTTTCAATTGATAAATCATCTGTTAAAGAAATAGTTTTTAACCAAGATCTCATAGTTAGAGTAGGGAGACTATGCCCCAATTGATTCCCCCAATTGTCAATAATTGGAAGAAAAGAGGGGGTCAAATTGTTTTTTATAGCTTCAATAAATGGTGCCATATGACGACTCAAATGAAAATAGTCGGTATTCGATTGCATGTAAATTATTGTATTTTTAAAATTGTTTTTATACAAATTACAAATATTACTACAAATCAAATCTCCTATTTTATGCGAAGAGGAAAGGTTGGGCCAGCACGCTTCTTTATATAGCTTAACGTGTTTGTCATAATAGTTATCTATGCTAGTTTGCGGATTAGCTACTAAAGCAATACTATTTTCGAAATGATAGCTGTAATATAGCGAAGCGAAACCTCCAGCTGAACCACCTAAAAATACAATTTTTTTTATGTTTAAATTACCAATTATAGTATTGATAAACTCAACAAGCGAGCGTTGAGTATTAAACTGTTCGTCACCAGCATACCATGAAACTGATAAATTATCATCGCAGCGAAGAGAGGGGTCACCTATCATTAACTGGTGCGAATGTGAATAACGAGAGGGAACAAAAGGGAGCAAGGCTGGAATTTGTCTTTTTTCTCGATTTACTGCCCCATGAAACCCAACTAACAAAGTTTCCGGCTCATCTTTATTGTGCCAAAATTTTGTATTTATTTGTTGACCATCAATAATGAAGTTCTTTATGGAGTTATGGTCGGCAAAAAAATAATTTTCAATATTTGAATAATCAAAATCACCATTCATGGAAGGGTATCCCAATAAAGTAATTAACCATTTTTTAATTTACACTCTTCTCTCAAATATACTAGCCATAATGTTATTACTATCTAAAATTATTAAGGGATTGTTAAAATAAATATAATATATATTTTTGCATAATATATATAGAGGTAGATCAGTGCTTAGGCTGAATAGCCTGAATAGGCATAATAAGTTAATCTGTTTATCAAAATATGATTCTGCTAATAAATGGTAGATGGTATGTCTGATATAATATTTTTATCTTGGGACGGTCGCCCTGCAATCGTTGACTCATCAGGCGAAAGTGCACTTGCAATATTGTCACCGGGCACAGATTTGGCAGCTGTATCACGCCCAGACGTTTTCCGCTCAGGTGAAGTTATAATGGATGAAGAATCATTTCGTCTGAAGTTTAATGATAGATTTGGGTCATTCAATATTCCAAAGCCATATTTCAATCAAGAACCTCAGCTATGACTACGAAAACGCAGATCAGGAGGTTATGGAGTACCTGGATACACCAAAGGGCAAGGCCCACAAGGACAGGTTATTGGCGATGCTGGAAAAGAAACAAGAACATGATTCATCAAAATCGAATGACTTGATAGGAGATACAATATTTACAAATTGGGATGGTCGGCCAGCAATCGTAGACTCGCTTGGATTAAAGGCACTTGCCATATTAAAGCCTGGCGGAGATTGGGTGCCAGTTGATGCGTGTGATGTGTTCTCATCAGCCCGTGTAATATCTGGCGGAGAAGCGTCTTTTAAAGCAATCTTTGAACCAATATTTGGATCGTTTAGTATTCCAAAAAAATTTACTATTGAGAACCTTAGCTATGACTTTGATGCGGCAGAAGAGAAAGTTGAGAAATATATGGAAACACCTGAAGGGAAGGCCGGAACAGAGAGATTAGTAGATGCAATGAAGAATTCTCAAACTGAGGAAGAAGATATTGAAAAGAATTCTGAAGATTGCTGGGAAATAAAAGATAAGGAACGCGAAATTTTAAGAGATGCGGAACAGACATTGGCAGGGAAGGGCTATTTTTGGTTCTGTACCATTATGGGTTGCGGAGTTTTTTCCATATTAATTCTACTTTTTAAACATATTTCGGTTATTTATCACGCAAAACCAGATATATATCTCATACTATTTATGTTTTACTTAATAACAGTTCTTTCTTGGATGAGTGGTGTTATACTGTATAAAATCAAATATCACATTTACAGTTTAAAAACCCTTTTCCCTTTTATTTTATTTTACTCGCTTTTTTTTTATGTTTGTTTGGACAGTTGTTGGCGATATATTTATGGAGGCGACATACGGTATGCGTCTTATTTATCCATAAATTATTTGAAGTTGTATCACAGGGCGAATAAATTTATACAATGGCCAAACGTTTATTGGTTAGGAATGCGGAAACCTTAACCTATTGTAAATTTCAACCATAAAAAAAGAAGGAGACAGTTACTCGAAAAATCAATTGCCTAGAATAGCGATACATGAACTTTTGTCGCATAATATATATTATGTATTTAAAATCCTTACTTTTTCGTTCAAATTACTAATTTGTTATTCAACAGTTAGAACCAACCCATCAAAACCTGGTTCCACATTAGTCGGACAAATAGACATAAGTGCTTCATAATCTGATTCAAGCCCGAGATGAGTCAGATAAGATTTATTTGGCTTTACTCTATTAATCCAGGAAAACGTGAGGTCAAAATGAGCGTGAGCAGAATGTGGTGCCTCTCTCAATGTCTCAACAATCCAAATAGGTATATTTGCTATTGATTGCAGATATTCATCATCTAACTCGCTTACATCAGTTGAATAAGCAATTTTTCCATTAAACACAAAGCCGAGAGAAAAACCATTTCCGTGTTTTTGGAATAGCGTCCTTATTTCTATATCACCAATTGTGAATCTCTCATCAGTTTGAATCGTATTCCATTTTAATGGAGGTTTAAAATAACTTGGCGATGAAGACGCCTTATTAAATAGGTACGGAAATCTTGTTGTTACCGCTTCACCATGTTCACTGGAACCAAACACATTTAATTTTTTCTCATCTGGCCAATAAAATATACGCAAATCATCCATTCCAGCAACATGATCAGAATGAGTATGTGTTATTAGAACCGCGTCTAATTTTCTAATATTTAGTGGTAATAATTGGTTTTTTATATCTGGCCCGGCATCAACCAAAACTGTCGTATTATTAGTTTGAACAAGGATTGCGCAACGCTGTCTTCTATTTTTGGGATTATTTGGATCACAGCTGCCCCAACCTGCACGACCTAAAGCAGGAATTCCAACAGACGTTCCACAACCCAAAATTGTTATTTTCATTTATATTCCCCTATTTTAGAGAATAAACGAAGTGTATTTTTATATGTGAGTTTAGCCGTTTCATCTAGTGGCTTTGAGAGTATATCGCTAAGTGTTTTAAGTGTATAGACAGTATATGCTGGTTCATTTGTCTTTCCCCTGAAGGGTGCTGGAGCAAGAAAAGGGGCATCTGTTTCTACCAATATACGATCTGATGGAATTTTGGAGGCTATCTCTCTCAATTCTGTTGACCTTGGGTATGTTAAGATTCCCGAGAAGCTTATGAAAAATCCAATATCAATGGCTCTCATTGCTAAAGCTTCTCCAGAGCTAAAGCAATGAAGCACTGCTTTGAAGGGAGCCTTGAGATATTCTTCTTCGATAATATTTGCCATATCTTCATCAGCATCACGAGAATGAATAATAATGGGCAAATTTAAATTCCTGGCTGCCTCTATCTGGACCCTAAAACTATCTTGTTGCGCTTGACGAGGCGAATGATCGTAAAAATAGTCTAATCCTGCCTCTCCAATTGCAACGCATTTAGGATGTGTTGCTGCTTTTATAATGGCCTCTGAATTGCAGGCATCCAGCTCAGATGATGCCTCATGCGGATGAATGCCAGCAGAGAAAAACACATTTTGATATTCCTCTGCTATAGACTGCAGATCTGAAGATTTGCTTAATTTTACACTTATAGAAATTATCTTTTCTACACCAGCATCACCAGCACGTTTG
Organism: uncultured SAR116 cluster alpha proteobacterium; assembly: GCA_902516825.1. Classification (GTDB taxonomy): domain Bacteria; phylum Pseudomonadota; class Alphaproteobacteria; order Puniceispirillales; family Puniceispirillaceae; genus UBA5951. The sequence continues at coordinate 17,584 of CABXZZ010000012.1, read as the reverse complement.
ATAACCTCATCTAATTGTTCTATTATCTTAGGATAATCGAGATGCGCATGAGAGTCTATTATTGGGAAAGGAGCTTGCATTTAAGCTTTCTCCATCAACTGATAACGTGGAAAAACACCTTCTGGTTTATCTATTATCCGCCCAGTAAGAGAATTCATGTCTTCTAAGAATGCAAATTGTCGTTCTTCTGGGTTGACTTTTATTTGATCTAATAACTTCGAGGATGCATGAGGCATAAAAGGCTGGATAAGCAAACTCACGCATCTAACGACCTCAACAAGCACTCCAAGTACTCCCGACATTCTGCTGGTATCTGTTTTCTTCAAAGACCATGGAGCTTGTTTATCTACATATTTATTGGCTTCTGCTATAACTACCCAAATCAAGCGAAGCGCTTCGTGAAATGATTGGTTGTCAATTTGGTCGCGCAGCTTATCTGGAAGCGCTGATAACATCTTTAAAAGGGCGGTGTCATCTTGCGTAGGTGCTTTCGGAAGTGCAGGTATTTCACCTGCTAAATTTTTGTAAACTTGAGATAAAACCCGCTGCGACAAATTACCAAGATCGTTAGCAAGGTCACTATTTATTCTGTGCATCAATGCTATTTTTGAAAAATCACCATCTCTTCCAAATGGCACTTCACGCATTAAAAAATACCTAATTTGATCCAACCCGTACTCTTCTATTAATGCTAATGGATCAATCACATTACCGAGAGATTTGGAAATTTTTTTACCCTCGTTAGTCCACCAACCATGTGCAAATATGCGATTTGGCAAATCTAAACCAGCTGCCATTAGAAAAGCTGGCCAATATACTGCATGAAAGCGCAAAATATCCTTTCCTACCATATGCAGGTTAGCTGGCCACCATTTGTAAAATTCGCCTCGCTCGGACTCTGTCCAATTAACAGCGGTAATATAATTTGTAAGCGCGTCTAACCAAACATAAATCACATGCTCAGGATCACTAGGTACAGGAACTCCCCAATCAAATGTTGTTCTAGAGATCGATAAATCTCTCAACCCTCCTTCTACAAAACGCTTAATTTCATTGAACCTACTTTCAGGCACCACAAATTCTGGATGTTTCTCGTAGAAATCGAGCAATGGTTGTTGCCATTTAGAAAGATTAAAGAAATAAGATGGCTCTTCGACCCATTCCACTGGTGCTCCTGTTGGGGCTTTTCCTTCGATTAATTCGCTTTCAGCGAAAAAAGCCTCGTCACGCACTGAATACCATCCAGAGTAAGCTGACAAAGAGATATGTCCTTTGTCCATAAGAACTTTCCAAATTTTTTGGCATGAATCATAATGCCTTGGCTCAGTTGTTCTAATAAAATAATCATTAGAAAAATTCATTTTTTCAGTAAGCGCTTGGAAGTTCTTAGATACTTTATCTGTAAATTCCTTTGGTGAAATACCTGCTTTATCTGCTGCCATTTGAACTTTTTGGCCATGTTCATCTGTCCCTGTTAAAAACAGCACATCATAATCATCTAAACGTTTGAAACGTGCCAATACGTCACAAGCAAGTGTGGTATATGCGTGACCAATATGAGGGTTATCATTAACGTAATATATCGGTGTGGTTATATAATAGCGTTGTTGCATAAAAACACTTTCTCAAATTTTTATCATAATTTGGGAGTATAATGGCGTATAAATGCTATTTTGCATAGCCTATCTAAGGTGTGTTTGACTATAAATTTCGTAAATTGATTGTTGCATAAAAACACTCATGTCAAGATAGCTATTCTGCGCCTCTTGAAAACTAATTCGCCATTCCATATGCAAATTTGAAAGCTCATTTGCTGTGAAGTTCTCCGCGAGGATAATTGCTATTTCTGAGAGAGATGAAGTGACTGAATATTCGTTCCGATTATAATATTTATTGGCATCAACTGAAAATAATGCCGCTTGAGAAAATAATTTATCGAAAACAAAAATAGTAGCATCGCTCAGATCTGGGTTTTTGGATAATGCGCTACCCCAATTTGTCGCAAGTGATAATAATTTTTCAAGCTGTGGCGTTTTTTCTTGAATGATAACTCCAAATTTTTCAATAAACTGGTTTATTCCCGAACAAGTAATTAATAACGCCATTCCGGGAGAGCCTTCGCAAAGAGCTACAAGCCGGCTAACTTCATCATTATTTTGGTCAAGAATTTGTTCTTTTAATATTAGATAAACATCATTATTTGTAACCGGACTGAGTTTTATTTGCTGGCATCGAGAACGAATTGTAGGAATAACCTGAGAAATATTATGGCTTATAAGAAAAAAAATTGTTTTAGCAGGGGGTTCCTCTAATACTTTAAGTATAGCGTTAGTTCCATTTTTATTGGTTTTATCAAGACTGTCCAATATTATTATACGCCAGCCTCCTCTACCTGACTGGTGGTTTGTGAGGTTTGATATGAATTTAATATCACCTAATTTAATCTGGCCTGACTTATTTTCCTCTGATTTAATTGCCGATAGGTATATTAAATCTGGATGTGAATGATAAAATACCTGTCTCCAAACAGGACTATCCTCATTTAGACTTAGAGCATACTCAACTTCGTCTACATGATTGGAGTTTTTATACAAGGTGTTGCGGTATTCCTCTTGCAACAAGTAGGCTGCTAGTTGTCTTGCTAGGTAAGATTTACCTATTCCGAAATTACCAGATAATAAATATGCATGATGGAGTGTATCCTTCTGATATGATGCACAAAACTGATGTAAAAATTTTGTGTGTCCTCTTAGACGTTTGTATTTTAGATTTTTATTATCCTCAAATGTCATTTATGTCTTCTATGTTTAAGAATCGGTGTGATAAGTTGATTAATCTCATCTGAGATAGATTGAACAGATTGAGAGGCGTTTATTACTTTAATACGTTCGGGATAGATGGTAGTGAGTTTTAAATAACCTTCTCTAATTCTCTTATGAAACTCTTTTCCTTTGAGCTCAAATCTTTGGTCGCTCTCGTTTCTATCTATCGCTCTTTTAATCCCAGTTTCTGCTGGAATGTCTAACAGTATTGTTAAATCAGGCTCACACTTTTCTAAAGCAAATTCATGAATTTTATCAATTTTTTCCTTTGAAATATTATTTGCGAGCCCTTGATATACTATGGATGAATCTTTAAACCTGTCGCATAAAACGATTGCACCACGTTTGAGTGCCGGCAAAATCACTCGATCGATATGTTCTGCTCTAGATGCTATCATTAATAACGTTTCAGCCCTTGTAGATATTTTATCTGCAGACCCATTTACCAAAATATCTCTTATTTGCTCAGCGACTTCAGTTCCGCCTGGTTCTCTTGAAATCACAATTTCGATATCAGGAATTAAAGATTGGATATAGTACTTTAAAAGCTTAATTTGTGTTGTTTTACCACTACCTTCCCCTCCTTCAAAAGTAATGAACAAACCCATATCCTCATGAGTATTATGATTTGTCATTTATTATTCCTAAGTATCTGAATGAAAAGAAAACTTTGAAAACATCTAATTAGATTGATGGGGCAGCGCCAAAAATTAAATATTTTATTGCTTCCGTAACTCGACTAAATATAGGAAGCTGCCCAACTGATTTCCCAGCAATTATTGGAATTTCTTCACGCACGCTGTCAACTTCTAACCATAATGTGCCCACCTCATCACCCAACGAAAGAGGTGCTTGAACAGGATCATTATAATTTATCGTAATTTTTGTGTTGCTTCTTTCAGACTTAGACAAAACTCGTGACAGTTCTGTGTTTAATACCAATGGTATTTTGGCTTCTTTTCCAAGCCAAACATTAGCAGTTGAAACTATTTCGCCTTCCTTAAAAAAAGTATATTTTCTAAATTCTCTAAACATAAAATCCATGAGCCGATTAGACTCTAACGCACGCTGCTTTCTAGATTTCATCCCATTTAGTACCATTATAATGCGTTGCCCGTTTCTTTTTGCAGACCCCACCAAACCATATCCTGATTCTTTTGTATGACCTGTCTTTAATCCGTCTGCACCAGGGCTTTTATTAATCAAGGGATTTCGATTACCCTGCTTTATATTATTATAAGTATAATTGGTCTTTGCAAACACTGGATAAAGTAGTGGATATGTTTCCGATGGAAAATCACGAATTAATGCAGCTGTTAATAAAGCAAGGTCTCGTGCAGTCGTTGTAAGATTATCATCTGGCCAGCCAGTTGAATTCGTAAAATTTGTATTGTTTAATCCTAACTTTCTTGCAAAACTGTTCATCTCATCGGAAAAGGCTTCTTCAGAACCTGATATACCCTCAGCTACCACGACAGCTGCATCATTGCCAGACTGAACAGCAATTCCATTTATCAACTCTTCAATACTAACTCTTGTTCCAACATCTAGGAAACTTCTGGAACCACCCATTTTCCAAGCTTTCTCGCTCACTAAAAATTCATCCTCGAGACTTAGAGAACCTTCAGAGATCAAAGAAAACACGATATATAGAGTCATTATTTTTGCCATCGAAGCGGGTTTCATAGGGCTATCAGCATTTTTTGACAACAAAACCCTATTTGAGTCAAAATCAATAATATGCGCATAATCTGCGACAGTTGTTATGTGGTCATTCGCTTGGATACTGGACCCAACCGTTAAAAAGCTTAATGCTAATAGTATTCTAATTATCAGTCTCATCTTTCCACCTTTTTAGGAGATTTCCACTTTTTTAGGAAATTCGTTATTTAAAAGTAAAATATGTCTAAAAGAAGTTTCTAATCGACTATTATATGTGCGCCCTCGAAACCAAACGTTAATACCTCAGAAAGAATTATGTCTGCATCTTTCACAGTTGTTATTGGACCTAATCTGGCTTTATAAATTGGCTTACCATTATGCAAACCCTCGGACACTAAGCCTTGCGTTTTTATATATTGATTAAGCACTGATTTGGCACTATCCATATTATAAAAAGCACCTATCTGAACCCAAATATCAGTTTTTGTAACCGGTACCTCTATTACTTCGCCTATGCGTGACCTCGCAAGCAGTTCAATTGCAGAGGTACGGGTCGCTGTATCACTTTGAACTTTTCTTGTTGTAGTTGCATCAAGGCTTACTTTGGGAACATCGTCGGCTTTAACTGGGGGCATTAAATCTTTGGTGACTAGCTGAGAAAAATTGTTGTTTTTTGCATCTCTTTCCATTGCGAGACTTTGCTCTGCTAAAATTTGAACTCTTACCCTTGCTATTCCGGTGTTCATGAAATCCAGTCTTCTTGCGGCTTCTCTTGATAAATCTATAATTCTTCCTGTTACGAAAGGACCCCTGTCATTTAATCTTACCACAAGCGATTTACCATTTTCTAAATTTGTAACTCTTACCACAGAAGGCATTGGTAAAGTTTTGTGCGCTGCTGACACGAGTTTAGGGTCAAATATCTCACCATTTGCGGTTAACTTACCCGCAAATTCATCTCCATACCAAGATGCTATACCTGTTTCATCGTATCTTAAATCTCGTTCAGGATAGTACCAATTATCATCAACTTCGTATGGATCACCAATTTTGTAACGGGGATTAGGAACAACTACATTTTTTTTGATTGCCTCAGTAATATCGTTATTTTCAACAATCACGCTGCCATGTTCAGCAATAGATACTGCTGGGGTCTCAACATAACTTTCTGTAATTTTTGAGCTTTTGACAATTTTATCGATATTTTTGTTATTTCCTTGTTTAGATTGTTTAGCTAAGTTAACGGCGACTTCGGCAGCTGTGCATGCTGATAGAAGCAAACCGAAGGACACAATAGCCATAAATTTTCCGATATTTTGCCTGTCAGAAAGCATATTAGATATACCTAAAATACAATACATCTCTTCTCAATTAACATAAAGAAAAGAAAATACACTATTATTATATCCTAAACAGCCATTTTTAAGCAATCAATCTATTTAACATCCGTATTTTGGATGGTTTCCAGAAATTAGTTAAAATATCCCTTGAATATATATTTTGCAAAACCTTAAAAATTCCAGAACTAAACTCTATCGCCGTTTTCAATAATATAAACAAAAAGGGATAATACGCTCTCTCCGCTCTGTCACATTCACTCTTTATTTAGAGCAAACAGATTAGCAGTTAATACTATTAACTGGCATTTGCTATACATAAATTAAAACGATTTAAATTTCTATGAATAAAAGTACAGAAACACTCAAGTGAACTGTAATAAAATTTTTATGCGCTAACGCAGAGCATCAGACAGACGTCCAACTGAAGCCGCAAAATAGATAGAACGATTCCATTTAAGAATAGAATCAAAGTTACTATAGGCTAGAAACGCAAGAGTACTATCGGAGGCCGTAACTATTCGAGCCGTTAAATTTCGCTTGGGCAATAAACTGCCATCCAGGTTTCTTACGCCGAGTGCTTCCCATTCGCGTAAAGTCATACGTTTCTTGTTCTTTACTAAATTAGAAAAATCCTGTCCATCTGGAATTAGAACTTGCCTACCCCAAGTTAAATCATCCCTCCAACCAGCGGAGCTGAGATAGAATGCTATTGAAGCGAAAACATCTTGCTCATTTGCCCAAACATCTTTGCGACCATCTTTATCCCAATCCTGAGCGTAATTTAGAAAACTAGATGGTAAAAACTGAGCTTGACCAAATGCGCCTGCCCAGCCACCTTTCATATCGCCAAGTGAAATATGACCTTCATCAAGTATCTGCAATGCATTTAAAAGCTCTTTGCGAAAAAATGTACCCCTTCGGCCGTCGTAAGCGAGCGTTGCAAGAGCGTGTGGAACAACATATTTACCTAAATAAGAGCCAAAATTTGTTTCTAGCCCCCATAAAGTAACAATAAACCTTGGTTGAACCTCATAGTATTTAGATATTTGCGCTAAAACAACTTTATGTTTTTCAAGGAGTTCCCTTGCTCTTACTATTTTCGCATTTGTTACACGTTTAGTGAGGTAATGGTCAAGAGTCTGAGTAAATTCAGGTTGATTACGGTCAAGTTTGATTATGCGTTCTATCGGGGTAAAATCTGCAATTGCATAATCAAACGTCGCTTCAGATATACCGCTAGCTATGGCATCCTTCTTCAATTCAGCCTTCCAAACTGATAGATCGTTTGATTGACCAGCATTTGATGAAGAAATCAATCCACAACATATCCAAAGTACCGCAAAAACCATACTGTTAAAAGCTATAGTAAAGTTGGCACCTAAAAAAAAACTAAGTGGCATCACGTCTCCCCCTAAATATGAACTCAAATACCAACTATAAGCATGCTAAAACACATCGACGTAACCAATACCAAACATTAAGAACTATAACAACTGAAGCTCATTTTATATAATTTATTTCACATAAAAATGATTCTTATTGAATTTTCAGATAGAAATAGATTAACATCTGTCTCAACCAGTTTTGTAACTAAATATCGATTAGTTTTAATCCGTTAGCTGAATTATCTCAGCGCTGTGGAGGGGTGGCAGAGCGGTTGAATGCACCGGTCTTGAAAACCGGCATGGGTGAAAGCCCATCGTGGGTTCGAATCCCACCTCCTCCGCCACTTAACCTAACTAAAACAATGTATTATAGCGCATTATGCATTAGGTTTTCTATGGAATTTTGATTCTTAAGTGCGGATATCATCTCATCGTAAGTCAATCAATTGCATACCCAGTAATGGGTACTTTTATGGGTTGATTTCAAAGACCAAAATATAGTTCAATAAATCCCGGTATTTGCGATGAATTGTGACGGAGAGCTAATATCTAAACTATCCAGGTAAAATATTAATATTCAAAAATATCTTATATTCTTCTTTTGTGAGAAGCTTTTCAAGCTTGGGCGCCACGCTTCTTATTTTTTCAGGAGTGTACAATTGCCATTCGTCACTTATGTCGTCACCTCTATCTGTTTGCTGCCCTCTCAGCGATGTAATAGCCCAGTACGTAAATTCAGTAATTTGGCAAGCATATGTGCAGCTATCATCGTCATAAGTGTAGTATGCAGAAGAAGGATAACGTCGTGGAGCCTTCTCAAAATACCCTCCTCTTGCCTTATCCATCAACTTTGCTATTTCAGAGTGTTTGTTCTGCCCAAAAATATGAGGGTAAGCCTGCGCATAACCCATGTGAGTAATAAGGTGCAAGGCCTCTTCAATGGTTGGATCCCAAGTTTTTCCGCGACTACCAAGGTACATTTCTTTAGTAAAAACTGCTAAAAAAGTGCCGAAGTTTTGCACTAAAAGTGCTTCTATTTTATCTTCATCTTCATCACTATCAAAATCTAACCCGTTCAGTCTTGTTATCTTTTCCATTTCCTCCATTACTTCTTCTGGATAAAATGCATTTTCAAATTTATGTACTCCCCTCTCACTTCTAAATATTGCTAAAGCGCTCCCAGTTCTAATTATTTCATCTATCGCTTTTTGGTTATCCACTAAGCCGTCATTGTTGTAATCGATTAATTTATCCATCACCTTTTTTGCATGAAATAAATATTTATCATCCACCTGTGGCATGGCACAAATTTGAACTCCAAAACTTTCAATCACTTTCATATCAGCAATATTTGGGCATTGTGACATCGCAGGTTTAACTGCAAAAATTAGCAAAAAGAATACAACATACATTTCTTGCTTTAAAACAATTTGATTAAGCATTTGATGCCCCTCTTTCTAACTTTTTAACTAAGAAATAATCTTTAACAATTTTGCTGTTTTAGGAAGATTTATCGGTTGATTTGAAAGGTTGGAATTTAGTTCAATAAATACAGTTATTTGCGATGAGGTGTGATGGAGGGCTCCTCCTCCGCCGCAATAAATATAGTCTACGAATTCTAGAATAAATATTTATTATCGTTTATATATTGCACCCCCCAAATAACTGATAATTTAAAGATCGGAGGTGATAAAATAACTTCTATGTAAAAATTACATTTTTTCTCCAGTACCATTCTAGAAGCCAGTTATGTAAACATCTATATAATCTGGAAAAGTTATAAAATTTAAAGCCTCTTTACCCCAGATATTGCAATTTATTTCTATTGTTTCCTTTGGTCTAAAACACCGATAGCCATATGTCTTTCTTTCATGCTTGGTACTTTTATGTCAATTAATGTTCCACAGTTATTGCAAAACTGATTAATCATTGGTCTTCCGTGGGTTGTATTTTTGTCTTCAAAGGATTTGGGGGGTTGTCCGACAAATTGTATATTTTCTTCATCAAATAAAACAAAGCTTCTAAACGCGTTAACACTCGTAGTTTGACACCAATTACAATGGCAATTAACTTTCCAAACTGGCTTTCCTTCAATAGTAAATTTTACATCTCCACAGTGGCAACCACCGCTTTAATTATGTTTCATATTATTTATTCTTTCTCCTAAAATGGATTTCAGAAAGGCTTTTTAATAAATTTAAACTTATATATCGAACATAATCATGATGATAACAACTTATTCCGCAACATAGTTGAGTATATCTAAACATATTGTGCACAATCTTAATTTATAGATGATTCAATTTCCGAAACCCATTTTTTCACACTGTCTGCGCTACTCATATTGGGTGCCACTACCCCGTTTAACATAAATGTTGGGCTGACATGTATGCCATTCTGCCTGGCGTATTTTGCATGCCATTTAATTTGATTTTGAAGATTTTTATTTTGGAAAGCATTTGAGACGTCGCAAGCGCTCAGATTATAGATTCGTTTAATAATTTCATTCGGTGTAGCTGCCATATTCGGACCACTACAGTGATCAATAAACTCAAAATCCTCTCGGTGAGCGAATATAGTCTTCATTACTAAAATTGATTTATTCCTGCCATCTTCCATAGTTGATGCGGCGAGAATTGCTCTTATGACAATTCCTGAGAACAAATGCCATGGTTGTGATTGAAAACGAACTATCACTTTAAGTTGATTTTTGCCAACTTCTGCAATCAACGTATCGATTTTACTAAAAGCTTTTGCAGAATACGGACATGTTGGTTCAAGAAACATTTCTAAGATGTGTTTGCCGTGTCCCCATTCAAATGGAGCTAAATAATCTTTTTGGAAGCTCATATTATTTTTCCTTAAACCATAAATATATTAAAATATAAACTCAGAACCTAAAATAAATAACAATATTTTATTGATAAATCATTAACTTGTTTGTTAACCAGGCGCTATTTATATACCAATTTGAATTTTTAAAAGTACATTCTATATTCTTCTTTTATGAGAAGAGTATCAAAATCAAAAGGCTGTAATTTTTTAGGTTGCGTTTTAAAAATCTACACTACAAAAAGAATAACAAAAAAATAAAAAAGACTTAATGAGAGACCGTCGTTACTTAAAACATTATGTAATTCTTCCTAAACTTGCACGCCCTCTGAGATTTTTTATTATGACAAATGTTCTTGATTAGAAGTAGTATTAGGCAACTTTGGAATGATTTTTCCGATGGGTTGTGAATGATAGTCCTACCATTTCATATGTAAATACAATGCTTTATAAGAGAAATAAATTTCCTGAATAAGCAAAGCACTCTAAAATTCTTTAGTAAACGGTTATATTAGTTTATCTATCAGATACACTCATTTGATATTGGTCTAAAACTGATATTAATCTCTGGCCAGTGGGAACGTTATTTCTCTGGCAGAACTCGTTCCAAATTAAACCAAATGGAAGGTCTTTTATTTCTTCAGTTATCATTAATCGTTTTGAAAAATCTAAAGCCTGCTCAACTTCATTCAAAACATTGAAGGGAGTTAAAAATGCTCGAAGGAGAGATTTTTGCATATTCCTAGTACCGATAACCCAAGCTGCTGTTCTGCTTATGGTCGCATCGAAGAAGTCTAGGCCAATAGCTGTTTTATCTAGTATATTGCTGACCACTAATTCATGTGCCATTGCTAAGATATTGTCATCTTGAAGAATTACGTGATCGCTGTCCCATCTCATTGGCCTTGAAACATGCAAAAGTAAATTATTTAATGAAAGTGCAAGTGAAGATAATTTATCCGAAACATTTTCAGATGGGTGAAAATGACCTGTATCAATACACAAGACAATATCATTTTCAAGCGCATATCCCAAATAGAATTCATGACTTCCAATAGTGCAAGCTTCAACACCGATCCCAAATAATTTACTCTCAACTGAATCTAATAAATCTGTTCGTTCGAATTTTTGCTCTAAAATAATGTCAAGAGATTCCCGTAGACGTTTGCGAGTAATTATACGACTGATTGGATTGTCCTTGTAGCCATCAGGCACCCAAATATTATTATAGCAGGGATTACCTTGTTGCCGGCCAAATTCAGCTGCGATCTCACGTGTGCGCTTTCCATGTTCAATCCAAAAATCTCTTATTCCAGAATCTGGGTGGCTTAACGTTAAATTATCGTCTGCCTTTTCGTGTGCAAAAAATGTTGGATTAAAATCTATGTCAATTTTTTGGGTTTTTGCCCACTCAGCCCAAGAAAGGAAATGACTGAACTCAATTTCATCTCGGTCGGGGTTAGTATCACAATCAAGATACATTGCGTGCAGATTAAGTCTATGGTTTCCTGGAATATTACTATATGAAAATTCAAGGTCTGAACGAAGCTCGTCTGGCGTTCTAGCCCTGCCTGGATAATTACCTGTTGCCTGAATTCCGCCACCTGATAGGCCTTTAGAAACCTCAAAACCAGCTACATCATCGCCTTGCCAACAATGGACAGAGATCGGAATTTTAGAGACTTCTCTTATTGCTTGTTCAACATCAACTGACCAATCTTCAAATTGTGCTTTTGCTATTTCAAAATCTGACATTTTTATTCCTTATTTATCTGGTAAAAGAATTAACATTGCCTGCATCTACATTGATTATATTCCCTGTTGATTTGGATGCGTCGTCTCCCGCAAGGAAATATACAGCTTTTGCTATATCCTCTGGAAACACAGATTGTTTAAGCATCGAGCGCATTCTATACATCTCTTCAAGCCCTTCTTTGTCAGTTTTATAGGTATCTGCTCTTTGTTGAAGCCATTCGCCTTCCCAAATTTTAGAGCCCCGCAAAACTGCATCTGGATTAACCACATTAACTCTTATTTTTTGTTCAGCTCCCTCTAATGCTAGACATCTTGCTAAATGAATTTCAGAAGCTTTCGCAGCACAATATGCGGAAGCATTTGCAGAAGCTGCTAGTCCATTTTTGGAAGCTACAAAAACAATGGAGCCACCAATATTTTGTGTCTTCATGATTTTGAACGCTTCCCTACTTACCAAAAAATAACCAGTACTTAAGATTGATATATTTTTATTCCAGAGATTAAGAGTGGTTTCTTCTATGGGTGCAGAGGATGCAATTCCCGCATTCGATATTAGTATATCAATGCCACCAAACTCAATAACTGCAGTGTAAAAAGCATCGATAACAGATTGTTCATTAGTTACATCCATTTGAATTTTTGAAACTTTATCAGTTCCAAATTTAGCAATTAATTCATTATATAATTGGTTAAGTGTCTCAATATTTATATCTGACAAAACAACGTTAGCCCCATTATCCAAAAATTTTTCAGCAGTTGCAGAACCTATACCTCCTGCTGCACCAGTAATAAAGGCAGTTTTACCTGCCATTTGTTTAGGTGCAGGAAGTCGACGCAATTTATTCTCTTCTAATTGCCAATATTCAATGTCAAAAGCTTCTTGTTCAGGAAGGCCAAAATAGGTGCTTATTTGACAGGCGCCTCGCATAACATTTATCGCATTAATATAAAATTCAGATGAAATTCGAGCAGTTGCTTTGTCTTTCGCAAAGCTTATCATACCCACTTTCGGTATTAGGTAAATAATAGGGTTGGGATCTCTCATGTCTGGAGAGTTCTCCCGCTTACATCTTTGATAATACGCCTTATAGTCTTCCCTATATTCTTCAATGAGAGATTGCATTTTAACTTCGCTATTTTCAACGGAATCAGCCTTAAAGTCAAAATCAATCACTAATGGACGAATTTTTGTACGCAAAAAATGATCAGGACATGATGTACCAAGGCTGGCTAAATTAATAAACTGGTTTGAATTTACGAATTCCAACACGCTATCACTATCATCAAAGTGACCAACCATATGCTGACCGTTACAAATGAATTTTCTGATTAATAGCATATGTTGACATGCAATCTGTTTTCGCTCTTCCGAAGAAACACTTTGTGTTTTAGACCCTTCAAAAGGTTGTTGATTTCTGCTATTTTCAGATATCCACACAGTGGCTTTATTAATCGTTTCAATGGTAAGGTCATAACAAGACTTGGCATCATCAGCCCACGTGAAAAGTCCATGACTTTCCAATATTACTCCGTCAGCATCTGGGTTTTCTTCGCAAAATTTCTCTAACCAAAGACCTAATTCAAAGCCAGGGCGTTTCCATCCGAGCCAGCCGATAGAATTTCCAAAGATTTTTTTAGTTAATTCTCTTGAGTTGATAGATGCTGCAATTGCAATAATTGAGTCTGCATGAACATGATCAACATGTGTTTTTGCAATGTATGCGTGAAGTGGCGTATCTATTGAAGCAGCCCTCGAGTTTAAATTATATGTGCAATGGGGAAGATAATCTACCATCTCATCCTCAAATTTTTCTCCTCTGTAAAGATTTTTTAAGGATTGTAGTTTCTCCATATATAAGGTAGCAAAACCGTCGATTTTCATTGAACCAATATCACCTCCTGACCCCTTAACCCATAAAATTTTAGTATTAGCACCAGATAGAGGATCTTTTTCATAAATTTTAGCTGATGTGTTACCTCCGCCATAATTTGTCACTCTTTTGTCAGAACCTAAAAGATTGGATCGATATAAAAGCAATTCAGCTTCATTCATTTTCTCTGCAGTTTTATCTTTCCATTTATTTTCAATAATTAGGTTACTCTCAAAGGTCACCATTTTTACGATCTCCTAAGTTATCAGAATAAATTATCCAATTTTGTTTGGTAAAGGCCATCTTCATTAAACCAGAAACATTCAAAAAAAATCAAGAAATTAAAGATTTTGATTGTTTATGAGTGATTGTTAAGATTTTCTCATTGACAAATATTTTGCTTTAAGTCCCACTTAGTGGTGGAGAAATATGAATAATGCACGAGTTAGAGAGACATAATTTAATTTTACTATCAGCACAGCAAAGGCCAGTGCTTACTGTGCCAGAATTATGTGAACTTACAGGTGCTTCTGAGGCTACCATTAGGCGCGACATTATTTCGCTTGATCAAGAACAAAAATTAAGACGCGTTAGAGGCGGTGTAGAGGCGATACACCCTCCCCCTTTTATAGGACTTGCAGGAAGAAACTTTTCGATTAATGAACACATACGTGTTCAATACAAAAAAGCAATTGCAAAAAAAGCATGTGAACTATGTCAAAATGGTGAGGATATAATTATAAATGGTGGGACCACTACCTATCATATGGCCCATCATCTTATCAGTAAGCAACTTCAAATTTTAACAAATTCGTTTCCGATAGCAGAAAATCTCATTCATTTTTCAAATAATGTTATTCTGCTAGCGGGCGGGACTTTTTATCGAGATAAAAATATTATTATATCACCTTATGAAAATGATGTTTCTTCTAATTTTTATGCACATAAAATGTTTATGGGAGCGCAAGGCCTTGGACCTATGGGACTTATGGAAAAAGATCCTCTTATCATCAAGGCAGAAATGCAACTTATGAGACAAGCGGATGAGTTGATAGTATTGGCGGATAGTTCAAAATTTGACCAAAAATCTAGTTTGCTCTTATGTCCTTTAGAAAGAATTAAAACGATTATTACGGACGATGAAATATCAGATACATCTGCAACACTAATAGAAAATGCTGATGTCGAGCTGATTGTGGTGTCTGTTGACACCTCAGAAACGAAGGATTTTCCTTCAAAAGATAAGAATGTAAAAATAGGGAGTAATTTATGAAATTCTTAGTTAAAATTATTGCTTTAACCGCAATGGCAATGACAAGCACTTTTTCAGTTGCGTCAGCTGATGACATGAGAATTGCGCTTGTTGTAAAAGCACTTGGTATTGGTTTCTTTGAAGCAGCTGCAAAAGGTGCGGAAGAAGCCGCTGAAGAGTTAGGGGGAGTAAAAATTATTTATACGGGCCCGACAGATACAACAGCTGAGGGACAAATTGAAGTGATTAATAGTCTTATTGCCCAAGGAGTTGATGCAATCGCGATCTCAGCAAATGACCCTGACGCACTTGTACCCTCTCTAAAAAAGGCTATGAGCAGAGGTATTACGGTTATTTCTTGGGATTCAGGAGTTGCAGCAGATGGTCGTCAAATGCATTTAAATCCTTCGTCAAATGCACTTATTGGTAACACCATTATTAAATTAGCCGCAGATCATATGCCAAATGGTGGTGACGTTGCTATCCTATCTGCATCTGCAACTGCAACCAATCAAAATATTTGGATTGAAGAGGCTAAAAAAGTTCTACCCAATTATTCTGGAATAAATTTAGTTGCAACCGTATATGGCGATGATTTGTCAGACAAATCTTATCGTGAAGCTCAAGGTCTAATGTCAAGTTATCCAAACCTAAAAGCAATCATTGCTCCAACTACCGTAGGTATTCTGGCAGCATCTCAAGCTGTGACAGATGCTGGTAAAATTGGTGAGATTAATGTGACAGGATTAGGCCTCCCATCTGAAATGGCGGGTGCCGTAGATTCTGGTGCTACTAAATCATTTGCAATTTGGAACCCAATTGATCTGGGTTATTCAGCGGCTATGCTTGCTCACAATATAGCAAACGGAGCAAAAACAGGACCTGGGTCATCGATAGATATGGGCAAAATGGGTTCAGCAACATTAGATGATAATAACGAGGCGGCTATGTCTGACCCGTTCACTTATGACGCTTCTAATATTGATCAATTTAAAACTATTTTCTAAAAAAATAGAAATTATGGAATGGTCTTTAAGTAAGGCCATTCCTTTCTTTACTTAATAATGACAAAAAATAATAACGCTAAAAATGAAAACAGCCTATTATACCTCAATGGAATTAATAAGTCTTTTCCAGGTGTTCAGGCGTTATCTAACGCAAAACTGAGCCTCAGCGCTGGCAGCGTAACTGCACTCATAGGTGAAAACGGCGCTGGTAAATCTACCATCGTTAAAATCCTGACAGGGATATATCAACCAGATTCGGGAGAAATTTTTTTCAATGGCTCCTCTGTGAAGTTTTATTCTGCCGTTGATGCCCTAAAAATTGGAATAACGGCGATTCATCAAGAGACTGTGTTATTTGATGAATTGACAGTAGCAGAAAATATATTTCTTGGAAATGCGCCCATAAATAAATTTGGAATGATTGACTTAGGAAAACAATCAAAAAAAGCGTTGGAAATTCTCCAGAGCATCAATGCAGATATAGAACCTAATATGTTGCTTAGGGACCTTGGTATTGCATCGAGGCATCTTGTTGCGATTGCAAGAGCATTATCAGTTGATACTAAAGTCGTAATTATGGATGAACCTACAGCCGCACTTTCATTTAAAGAAATTCAAGAAATCTTTACGCTCATAAAGCAGCTAAAAAAACAAGGGAAAGCAATTTTATTCATTAGTCATAAATTTGATGAAATTTTTCACATAGCAGATCATTTTACTGTTTTTCGAGATGGAGAGTTTATAGCGGATGGCAATATGGCAGATGCCTCTCAAGATAAACTTGTCTCATTGATGGTTGGACGTTCTGTTGATCAAATATTTCCTAAACGAAAACCAAAACTTGGCCGCAAAATTTTTTCTGTATCAGAATTTTCGCATCCAACAGAATTTGCCGATATTAATTTCACACTCAGAGAAGGTGAAATTCTCGGATTTTATGGTCTTGTAGGAGCTGGCCGTTCTGAATTAATGCAAGCTATATTTGGCATTACACGAGCACACACAGGACAGCTTACGATTGAAGGAGACCCAGTTTATGTTACAGCGCCCTCAAAAGCGGTTAAAGAAGGAATAGTATATGTGCCTGAGGACCGAGGTACACAGGGTACCATTAAACCTATACCTATTTATCAAAATATTACATTACCTTCATTAGCAGCTGTGTCAAAAGCGGGTTTTTTGCAAGAAGTTGAAGAATTCCAACTTTCACGAGAGTATACACAAAAGCTTGACCTGCGGGCTGCATCTCTAGACACAAAAGTTGAGAATTTATCAGGTGGTAATCAGCAAAAAATTGTAATTGCTAAGTGGCTTGCAACTAAACCTCGTATCATTATTTTAGATGAACCCACTAAAGGAGTGGATATTGGTTCAAAAGCTGCTGTCCATGAATTTATGGGGAATTTAGCCGCAAATGGACTTGCAGTTATAATGGTAAGTTCTGAAATACCTGAAATTTTAGGAATGTCTGACCGAATTATTGTGATGAGAGATGGCAAAATTGTAAGCGAACATAAAAAAAATAGTGTAACGCCTGAAATTTTAATCAAGCACGCAGCAGGTTTGATGGAGCCATAGATGAAAAATTCTGCCATATCCAGAGAAACCATACTTGCAATTGTAATCATCTCCTTAATTTTGATTATATCAACGCGTTT